>CAIKJM010000196.1 GCA_903827735.1 uncultured Rhodanobacter sp.
ACCTTGCTCAGCTGCCTGTAACTGAGCGCAGTGAACAGCATGGCGACGATACCGACCAGATACACCAGCGGCACCATGCCGTAGCTTTCCTTCGCCACGAAGCCGTACACGGCCATGGGCGCGATCGGCACCATGAAGATCATCCCGTAGACCAGCAGCTGACGCATGCCCAGCGTGCGGTTGAGTTCCTGACGGTAGCCGGTGTCCGTCGAAGCGTTTGAAACATCGTGCTGGGAGGCCATCGCGTCGCTCGCTAGAGGGGCAGGATTGTGGTGAAAAGCGGGTACTGATTGAGCGAAGCTCAGTCCGCTCCCGCGCGATCCACCGCGTGCAGGAAGGCGAGCAGACCGGAGACGTAGGTGGCCTGATCGTCGTACATCGCCATATGGCTACCTTCCGGGCAATGCAGGTACTGACCCTGCGGCAGCGCGTGCGCCATGGCTTCCATGAAGGCGGGATCCATGGTGTCGTGTGCGGCGCCGATGGTCAGCGTGGGCACGTGGATGTTGGGCAGATCGTCTGTGCGGTCCCACTGCGCCAGCTTTCCGCTGGCGCCGAGTTCGCTCGGTCCTTGCATCGGAATGTAGACGTTCGGATTGATGTGCGCGAACGCGCGCAGCACCGGGTCCGGCCATTGCGCGTGGGGCAGGCGCAGCACGTGGTGCTCGTAGTGATAGGGGATCAACAGCTCCATGTAGCGAGGGTTGTCGTAATCCTTGGCCGCTTCGATGGCCTTGATCTCGGCCAGCACGTCAGGCGGGATCTTCGCCATCAGCACATCTTCGGCATAGCGGTTGTACGCGGGAATGCTGCTGACCATGTTGGAGATGATCAGGCCCTTCAGGTGCTGCTGATGCTTCAGCGCGTACTCGGTCGCCAGGATGCCGCCCCACGAATGGCCGAGCAGAAAGAAGTTGCTGGCATTGAGGCCAAGCGCCTGGCGCACCTGCTCGACCTCGTCGACGAAACGATCGATCTCCCAGAGGTTGGGTTCGTCCGGCTGACTGCTTCGGTGCGAGCCGAGCTGGTCGTAGTGGTAATACTCCACGCCTGCCCGCGGCAGGTAGCTGTCGAAGGCCTCGAAATATTCGTGCGTGGCGCCCGGCCCGCCGTGCAGCAACAGCAGCTTGATACGCGGGTTGTCGCCGCACCGTTTGGTCCAGACGTTGAACGTGCCGGACGTCGTTTGCACAGGAATCAAACGCGCACCGCCGCTGAGTGCGTCGGGATGGCGGTGTAGGGTTTCGGCAACGTCGAAGTCTTCAGGCGCAGGCATGGATGGTCCTCGGCTGGATCTATGGATATGGTTTTCCCCGGCTTTGATTCTCGCTGAAAAGACGGCCAAATGGGGAGGCGACCGAGCGACCACACGGCATTCGCCTAGATCGAACCGCTAAAAGGCAGAGTGCCATTTCGTCGCACCCTGGCCCGATCGAATGGAGGAATCCGGTTGCCGAGTCATGCGTAAAAGAGGGCGCTCGGCCACATGCTGGACCGACAGACGTCGCCTTCGCGCCAGCGATCGGAATCACGCCTATCGGGCAAAATGGCGGGGAAAACGCGATTTTTCGAAAGGTTGTGGAACGGTATCGAGCCCCGTATTCGAATCTGGCTCTGACCGCTTTGGATAACCTGGGGACGGTCGAGTACTCACGCTGAGCGCAGTCAGGCACAGGTTTTACAGCCGCCCGGGCCAGTGCGACGGCATGAGGGCGATGGC
>CAIKJM010000197.1 GCA_903827735.1 uncultured Rhodanobacter sp.
CGCGTCGTCTCGCGTGTCTTTTCAGAGGTGCGAAGGCCGGTCGAGGCAAACAAGGCAATGGCCGTCATTTGGATGACTTGAAAATGCGCGATGCATCGCCGTCTACGATGGCGCTGAGAGCCTGCTCACGATCTCCCCGTCGATCAAAAAAGAAAACAGGGGTGATGCCATTCTATGGGGCGTTGCTCCGCTTCAGCGAGAGCCGATGCGCTGACCCACCAGCACGGCCTGCTGCGGCTGCAGCGCGTCCAGGGTCGCCATGCCCGCGGGCATCAGCAGGATCACGGTGGAACCCATATTGAAGCGGGCCATTTCGGCGAACCGCTCCAGCGTGATGTTCTGGCCCTCGAACGACTTGCGCCGAATCGACGAGGCATATGGCGGAATCAGCAGGCCGTCCCACACCGTGGCGACCGACGACACCAGAATGGCGCCGACCATCACCAGCACGAACGGGCCGTGCTCGCCTTCGAAATGGCAGACCAGCCGTTCGTTGCGCGCGAACAGCCGCGGAATCGCCTCGACCGCAAACGGCGCCACGCTGAAGATGCGGCCGGGCACGTGCACGGTTTCCTTCAGCCGCCCGGCCATCGGCATATGCACGCGGTGGTAGTCGCGCGGTGAAAGATAGACGTTGACGAAGCGGCCGTTGCGATAGGGCGCGGCCGCCGCCTCGTCGCCGAGCAGTTCGGCGGCCGTGTAGTCGTGGCCCTTGGCCTGGAAAATCCGCCCGTCGACGATATCGCCGGACTGGCTGACGCGCCCGTCGGCCGGGCAGAGCAGGGTGGCCGGATCGGCGTCGGCAATGCGAGCGTCGGCGCGCAGCTTGCGGGTAAAGAACGCGTTGAAATGCTGGTAGGCCAGCGGATCGGGCTGCAGCGCCTCGGCCATATTGACCTGGTAATTGCGTACGATCGTGCTGATCAGCCAGTTTTTCCACGGCGCAAACGTCCAGCGCGTAGCCCAATAGACCACTCGCGACAGGGCGCGGTGGGGCAGCACGTACTGGAGGATGATCTTGAAGGTCATTCCCCCAGTATAAGCAAGCCGGGCGATCCGGGTCGCTGGCTTTATACTGCCGGCCCTTGAACGCGTCTGCCCAGGATTTTCCGTGACTGCCGAACTCGCCTCGATCATCGACTTCATCCGCTATGGCGCCAGTCGCTTCTCGGCCGCCGGGCTGACCTTTGGTCACAGTCACGACAACCCGATCGACGAGGCCACCCATCTGGTGCTGGCCAGCCTGCATCTGCCGCCGGATATTCCGCCAGCCTACGGCGCGGGACGTTTGACCAGCGAAGAGCGCGCCGCTGTGCTGACGCTAATCGACCGCCGTGTCAACGAGCGCCTGCCGGTGGCCTATCTGGTCGGTGAAACCTGGTTCGCCGGCCTGAAGTTCAAGAGCGATCGCCGCGCGCTGGTGCCACGCTCGCCGATTGCCGAGCTGATCGAGTCGCGCTTTGCGCCGTGGCTGGACCATCGGCCGATCGAGCGAGCGCTCGATCTTTGCACCGGCTCGGGCTGCATCGGCATTGCCATGGCCGAGTACAACCCGGACTGGCAGGTCGACATCGTCGATATCAGCGAGGAGGCGCTGTCGCTGGCGCGCGAGAACATCGTGTTCCAGCATCTGGAGGGCCGGGTGCATGCGATCCAGTCCGATCTCTTCGCCGGCGTCGAAGGTCAGCGCTACGATCTGATCGTCTCCAACCCGCCGTACGTGACGGAAGACGAGTACACCGCGCTGCCCGGCGAATACCGGCACGAGCCCAAGCTCGGGCTGACCTCGGGCGAAGACGGTCTGGACCTGTGTCTGCGCATGCTGGACGAGGCCGCCGAGCATCTCACCGACG
>CAIKJM010000198.1 GCA_903827735.1 uncultured Rhodanobacter sp.
ACCGCTACGCGAATCTTGAGCTCGAGATCGTCACCTACTTCCACGGTATCGGCAATCTCTCCTCGAACATCAACCAGATTCGCCTCCGCCACAACGGCCTCGCCAGTCCCAGAAATTGTTTTCATACGCCCATTTTCGAGGCGCTCCTGGCGAACGGTCTGATGATCTTTCTCCGCCATAATGGCGTTGTAATAATCCAGAACGTCGACCGGGATGCCTTCCTTGACCAACCGGCCACCATCCAAAAGAATGGCGCGGTCGCAGATGGTCTGAATGGCTGTGCGATCGTGTGAAACGATCAACAATGTCGTTCCGCCGCGTCGAAATTCCCTGATGCGTTCAAAGCTCTTGTGTTGGAAGTAGGAATCGCCGACAGATAGTGCTTCATCCACAATCAGCACATCGGGTCTACGAGCGGTGGCGACGCTAAAAGCCAGTCGCATCTGCATACCGCTAGAATAGGTGCGAACAGGCTGGTCGATGTACTCGCCTATTTCCGCGAATGCCTCGATCTCAGGCATGAGTTGAAGGATTTCTTCCACCGATAGGCCAAGCAGCTGACCGCCCATCATGGCGTTTTGCCGACCGGTAAAATCCGGGTGGAAACCCATCCCAAGTTCCAGCAACGCCGCAACTCTTCCTTTGACCGAGATGCGGCCGGCAGTTGGCCGCGTTGTACCGGTAAGTAACTTGAGTAGCGTACTTTTGCCAGCGCCATTGGCTCCAACAATGCCGACAGCTTCGCCGGCATGCAGATGAAACGATACGTCCTGCAAAACCCAATGCAGTCGGTGATTAGATGTGCCAGCAAGTCTCATCCACTCGGCGAGACGCGACCACTGACTCGGGTAGCTTTTATATGCTTTGCCCAGTCCACTCACTTGGATATCGCCCATTTTAGAGTTCGTCCACCATTTCAGATGAGCGTTTACGGAACAGCCGTAGCGCAAAGAAACAAAGTATCAAAGACAGCACTACGCTCGGCCAGAGTGATGACCAGTGTGGCCACAGACGATTAACGAATATGCCTTGATAGGCCTCGGCAAAACTTGTCAGGGGATTGAATCGGATCCAAGGCCTGACGGCGACCGGCAAGGTCGCGGTTGAGTAAACAATCGGCGTAAACCAAAACCAGAATTGCAGCAAAATATTGATGAACTGGCCTACGTCACGAAAGAAAACGTTCAGAACGCCTACCGCAATACCAAGCCCTGTCGCGAACATCACGTGGAAAACCAGCACCGGAAGCATGCCGAGCAGAACCAAGCCCGGAAGGTGACCGGTAATGACTATGAAAACCATAAAAACAGCGAAAGTGATCGCGAAGTTGACCAAGGCGCTGCACACGACAATGGTTGGAAGGCAGATGCGTGGGAAACTCAGCTTCTTGATCATGTTTCCGTTGTCCAGGAACACAGTTTGACAACGTTGCACGATTTCTGCGAACAGTCCCCAGGTAAGCAGGCCCGAGCAGAGATAGATGCTGTAGGCAAAAGGATCGTTGACTCCAGGTAGTCGAGCCTGCATCAGTTGTGAGAACACAACGGTATAGACGGTAATCATCGCGAGCGGCTGCAACACCGTCCACGCAGCGCCGAGCAACGAGTTTCTGTAGCGTGCCTGAAATTCCCGCTTGACTCCTCCGAAAACAAATCCACGATAGCGCCACAGCGCTTTGCTTAGAGCCAGAGACATCCACCCACCTCAATAATTTGACTGGCAGACCAAACGCTGACATCAACGCTTGCGCGCTACGATGATCTGGCTTTTTGGCATGAATTCATCCAGCTTGTGCTTCAAGGCAATACCCATGTCAGTATCTAAAAGCGCTCGCCAAGCCATTGTCCAATGGTCGAGTACCGGATGATAGGGGTGCGACAGATCAGGCTTGCATCCCCAGTAAAGCGCCCACCAGATCGACCAAAAAAAGCCGGTCATCGTGTGCGATACCACTTCCAGACCGGCATCGCTAATGGTCTTGGCAAAGGATGATCGCTCGAAAACGCGCACGTGATTTGGCGACTGAAAATAACTGGTAGGCCCCACTTTTTTTAGCAGGTTTTCGCTCAGCGGGTCGGGCACGCTAAACAGATAAAGTGCGCCAGACTGACCTACTCGAACTAGCTCTCGAAGCACTGCAGCCGGATCTTCCACATGTTCCAGCACCTCGGTACAAATAATGCGATTGGCCGTCCCGTCAGGCACTGGCAGGCTATCGGCCGAAGCGCAGTAGAAGTCCGCTTGCCGCGCTGGTGTTTCAGAAATACAGCGGCGAGCGACATCCAAAGTGCCTTCGTGCATGTCTATAGCGATGACGTGAGCGCCAAGCCGGGCGCAAAATGCGAGCACGCCACCTTCGCCGCATCCGACATCAAGCACGACGTCATCGGGCACGATAGGAATGCCTCGGAACAGTTCGCCGGTGTCGTTCTGAAACCAGCCGCTCAATAAAGAATCGTAAAGGCCCAAAAGATTGGAGTCTGGAGGTTTTGGCTCACTGGCTTCAGATCCAGGAATATTCGACGGAGAACTGAGGAAGTCAGCATCTGACATTCCCAGCATTCGTTTGGATAGCTCAGACATGTTGACGAGACTCCCCGGCGGTGTTTCGAGTCGAAAGCGTGATGTCGGCCGATGCGACGATTCTGGCAGCGAGCCGTTTGCCGACTTTTCTCAGCGGCATCTCGACCAATCGAAAATTAGCTTCGGCCAGCGTCGCAATCAAAATTGCCGCTG
>CAIKJM010000199.1 GCA_903827735.1 uncultured Rhodanobacter sp.
CACGCGTACAGGTCTGGATCTGCCGGCGCGTGTTGCCCTCGATGATGTCGGCACGGTAGTGACTCTCGGCACGTTTGAGCGCATTGCCCTGCTCGTAATAACGCCAGGATTCGGCATAATCGCCACTGTCTTCGAAAGCTTTGCCGAGCGCGAAGCACAGATGATATCGATCGACGGTTTTTGTCGCCGCCGCAGCTTCTGCCACGCGCATGCGGTCGATCTCCTCATCGGCGAAGCGATACGTCTTCAGATTCGCCAAGCTCCAGTAAGCGTCGCCAAAATCAGGGCGAGCTGCAGCAGCGGCTCGATAGGCCTTGATCGACTCTTCCCGCCGCCCCTGCGTTTTCAGCGAATGCGCCAGCGACAGATGAAAATTGGCTGCACCGGGCACCTCTTCTGCGAGCTTCCGATATAGCGCGATGGCGCGTTCGTGTTCACCCAGCCCGACGCTGGCGCTGGCGTATAGCGCGCGGTAATCGAGATTGTTCGGGTCGATCGCAAGCAGCTTCTCGGCCTCTTCGCCGGCACGTTGATACCGGTGCCGCTCCAGCAGAACAGAAGCATAGTCGTAGCGCGCCGCGCGGTAATTCGGCGCGATCTTCAGCACGGCATCAAGTAGTATTTCGGCATCGTCGAGCACGTCGCGCGCAAGGCCGATACGCGCGAGCAGACGCATCGCTTCCACATCGTTGCCGGACTTGAGCAGGTAGGCGCGAATGATTCGTTCGGCAGGTTCGAGCTCGCCATCCGAGAAATGGCTGGTCGCGCGCACGACGTCCGGCGCCAGACGCTTGAGCATGGCGACATGCGAGGCGGCGGTCGCCGCGTTGGCGGCATCACCCGTCATGCGATAAAGGCCTTCGAGCAGGTTCCAGCTCGAAGGCAGCGCCGGGTTGATGTTGACCGCGCGCAGCAGCGCATCGACCGCGCGCGGCGCATCGCGTAACACCACGTAGCAGTGGCCGCGCTCCTCGTACATACGACTGTAATGAGGATGTTGCTGTTCCATGCGAGCCAGCGTTTGCAACGCCGCGTAGATCTGTCCCAGATACCGTTGGTTGCGGGCGACGAGATAGAGCACCTCGTATCGGTCCGGCGCCTCGATCAGCAACGCCTGTGCCGCGTGCAAAGCGGGCGCGTACTGTCCGGCCAGGTGCAGCTGATGGATGCGCTGGATTTGAAGCTCCAACGGCGAGAGAGCTGGATCGGTTGCCGTAGCGTTCATGGTGACCAAGAAAAACCATTAAGAAAATGGGGGCGGCCTTGAAGACCGCCCCCATTCTATGTGCATCGACTTCGCGCGACGCGACTCGTTTAGAACTTGTAACCCACCTTCAGACCGATGACGCGCGGATGGATGGGTACCTGTGACTCAATGAACTGGGCCGAGGAAGTAAACACGCTGGCATGGCTGTTGCTGAGGTTGGTGCCGTAGAGCGAAGCGCTCCAGCTGTCCTTGGCCACACCCACGGAGGCGTCGACGGTGTTGTAACCCGCCTGCAGATAGCGCAGCTCCACCGTGGTGATGTCTGTTACACCGGCGCCGCTCGGATAGGTAGCCGGCTGGTTGTACATCGAGCCGGTGCGATTTGCTCCGATCTGCCAGAACGCCTTGTAGCCGCCGTTGAATTCCCAGTCGTAGCGCAAGCGCAGGTTGAGCTGCGAACGGGGCGAGAATGCCGGTGTGCTGCCCACTTCACCGAACGGGTTAGCGAACGGCGTCTCGGCGCCAATGGCTCCGGTTTCCACGATGCATGAGTTATAGCCAGCCGACCCCGGAATATTGTTGACCAGACACGGTGAGTTGGTCTGTTTAGCATGGTTGAGCGAACCGGAGCCTATGAGAGAAAGGCCGTCGGTAATGCGCGCCTGGAGTTGCAGCTCTAAGCCCTGTATTTTGTAGTTTGGCCCGTTGACAGCGAACGTGGTGTTACCCAGCACCAGCGGGTTGAAGAACTGCAGCTGCACATTGTCCCACCGCATGTCATACAGCGAACCGTTGAGCAGCAGGCGGTTATCAAGAAACTCGGTTTTGAAACCGATTTCGTTATTGGTCAGCGTATCGGGCGCGTAGCTGATCGGCTTTTTGTACTGCGGCTCGCCGTCGAGCTTGGCCACGTCCGAGGACGTACGGTTGAAGCCACCCGGACGGAAACCCTGCGAGAAGGTGTAATACACCATCGCGTCCGGCGTGATGTGCCACGTCAGATTCGCATTGCTCTTGAACCCGTTATAGGTGGTGTGGGAATTGATCACCGTGTCGTCGCCGACGTAGGTGCCGTTGGGAACGTTCACCTGAGCGCTGGTGGTATAGAACTCCGTGCCGGTTTCGAATTCGGAGTAATGGTAATAGCGCGTGCCAGCGGTGGCCGTCAGAACGTCCGGAAGGATGTCGTACGACAACGAACCGAACGCTGCCTCCTGCTTGTAACCGCGATTCGCGTTTTCACCGAAGGCCGTACCGGCGGGCAGCGTGACACCCGGAGAGGACTCCGCCACGGCAACGCACGGATTACCGCCGTCCAGGGCAGTGGTGAGGTTCTGCGGCGTGCACGACGGAATCGTAATGTAGTTGAACCGCATGTGGTCG
>CAIKJM010000200.1 GCA_903827735.1 uncultured Rhodanobacter sp.
CCTTCGACAGCTCCAGATCAAAGCTGATCAGGTACGGATCGTTGTGGCGCAGCGCGTGCTGGCTGCCGATATGTGAGCGCACGGCTTCGAAGTGGCGCATGGTGCAGCTACCTTCGCTGACGTTGGGCGCTCTACTGTGCCACGCCCATGCGTTAACGCGGCGTTGGCGGCAGCGAGCGCACGGCGTAACGTGTTGTGCGATGTCTCTTCGGTGAGGTAGTTGCTGGTGAATTCGACCATCGATGAAAAGCACGCCCGCGTCTTCGCGGCGATCGCGGCAATCCCCTACGGTCGCGTGGCGAGCTATGGCGCCATCGCGACGCGCGCCGGCTTGCCGGGCAGGGCGCGTCTGGTCGGGCGGCTGCTTGGCGAAGTCCCTGACGGTATGGTGCTGCCCTGGTATCGCGTGCTGCGATCCAGCGGGCATATCGCGATGCCGGCGGGCAGTCGCGGGTTCCGCGAGCAGACTCGATTGCTGCGATCGGAGGGGGTTGAGGTGGTCAACGGGCGCGTGGCGCTGGCGGTGTTTGGGTTGGATGGGGATTTGGATCGGGAGTTGTGGGGGATGGGGTAGATTTCTTCCTCCTCGCGTGGATGCTTCCTCTCCCCGTCGGGGAGAGGATTGACGTGAGGGGCTGGCTGCTCGCGGGATTGCGGATTGTTGTCATGTGATGTCGTGTGCGCCCGTACCTCTGCGCGATAACCGAATGCCTTCGGCAGTGTGCCCGCCTGCCGCGGGCTTTCGTCCGCCACCGGCGGCCGAGTCACTTTTCTCTTGCATGGCCAAGAGAAAAGTAACCAAAAGAGAAGGCCACCCCGCTTGGCGCTTGCCGGGCATTCATGCCCGGCAAGTCCGTGAGGTGCGGCCGGGCTTTTCGACGGTGCATCCCTGCACCGGCGAAAAGTGATCGGCATCCATGCCGATCCCCCTGCGGGCCTGTCGACCCCACCTCACCGCCGCACAGGGGCCCCGTTGAAAGCGGCGCGCATCCCGCGCGCTTGCAAGCCTGTTGTATGCAACGGCTTAATCAACCGATCCAACGCAATATCGAAAGTCCTTTTACCGCGGAATTTCTACTTACTTGACGCACGGCACAGCGAGCCCGAGCATCCATCGCATCTGCCTCAATCTGAGATCCATTAAGTGTTAGAGCCCATATGAGCATCACGAACTCACTTGCGGTTGCGTTGGCGCTGACCATGCTCTGGAACACTCCCGGGCATGCTCAATGCGCATCCGATCCTGCAAAAGTCGCCAAGACTTTATATACGCAGCACCATGACTTCTATCTTGAAGATCCTAAGGCTTTAAGTGCTCTCGTCGCTCCACGACTGCTTATGTCCCTCAAGCTCGAGCATGCATGTCCGCAAGGCGAGCTCTGTGCCATTGAGGCAGTGCCGTGGACCGATGCTCAAGATGGCGAAATTGTGGAGCCGATTTACTTCAAGACAGTGGAGCAAACGGCTATGAATGCGGTAGTAGAAATGCGATATACCTTTGTCCTCGATAAATCAGATCAACGCCAGCAACAAATCCACCTAGTATTCGAGAGAAGCAAGCTTAGTGCGTGCTGGCTGCTTTCCGATCTGGTGGGATCTCGAGGTAACTCCCTCGTGGATGAAATCGAGCGCTGGCACAAGGAGTTCAGAAATGGGCTCTAATATTGTGTTCGAGGCGTAGGGCTTGCTCGCCTCTCAAATCCAACGTTAGCTGCAATCAACTACATGAAGTTTTCCGATCTAGAAAAATCTGCCCTAAAGCTCAATGAGCTTTACGAACAGCTTGAAATCAAGATGTATGGGCGTGTATGGACCACGGCAGAGCTTGCGCTCGGTTTCGTAGGCGACGTCGGTGATTTATCAAAACTGATTCAGGCGAATGCAGGTGTTCGAAAAATTGACGACTGCAAAGCGAAACTTGGGCATGAGTTGTCAGACTGTCTTTGGTCAATCATGGTTCTTGCGAACAAGTGCGGCATTGACTTGGAAGCGGAGTATTCCAAGAACACTAGAGAGTTAATTGAGCATGTCTCCCAAGAGCTGAATACATAACAACTCCTTCAAGCCGCTGCCGGTTCGCGGAGCGGCGCGGCCCAGCTCAAGCGTTATTCGATTTGGTTAAATCTGCGCGAAAGCTGCTCTGCTTTTCCAAACCCCTGTGCGGCGGTGAGGCGTCGTCGACAGGCCCGCAGGGGAATCGACATGGATGTCGATTCCTTTTCGTCAGGACAGGAGTCCTGTCGAAAAGCCCGGCCTCGGCTCACGGACTTGTCGGGAGTAGCCCGGCAAGCGCCAAGTGGGGTGGCCTTTCTCTTGGTTACTTCTCTTTGGCCACGCAAAGAGAAGTAACTCGCCCTCCGCAGGAGGGTGAAAGCTCTGCTCTAAAGAAGCCACGCGCAGCACACAAAGACACAACCCCACACCCCAATCAGCCCAGCCCCCAACCCCCATTTGTTAGCATGGGCGGATGCCAAGCAACGCTCTCGACATACTTCAGACTGTTTTCGGTTACCCGAATTTCCGCGGCCAGCAGCAGGCCATCGTCGACCATGTGGTGGAGGGGGGCGATGCGCTGGTGCTGATGCCGACCGGTGGCGGCAAGTCGCTGTGCTACCAGATCCCGGCGATGGTGCGGCAGGGCACGGGCATCGTGGTGTCGCCTTTGATTGCGCTGATGCAGGATCAGGTCGATGCGCTGCGCGAGGCGGGTGTCGCGGCGGCGTATCTCAATTCCAGTATTGCGGCGGACGAGCAGCGCGAGGTGGAGCGGCAGCTGCTGGCGGGCGAGCTGAATCTGCTTTACGTGGCGCCGGAGCGGCTGCTGACCGGGCGCTTTCTCAACCTGCTGGAACGCACCGAGGTGGCGCTGTTCGCGATCGACGAGGCGCACTGCGTATCGCAGTGGGGGCATGATTTTCGGCCGGAGTATCGCGAGCTCGCGGTGCTGCACGAGCGCTTTGCGCAGGTGCCGCGCATTGCGCTGACGGCCACGGCCGATCCGCGCACGCGCGAGGAAATCGTCGAGCGGCTGTCGCTGCAGCAGGCGCGGCAGTTCGTGGCGAGTTTCGACCGGCCGAACATCGGCTATCGGGTAGGCCTGCGGCACAACGCGAAGCGGCAGCTGGCGGAGTTTCTGGAAGGCCATCGCGGCGAGTCGGGTATCGTGTACTGCCTCAGCCGCCGCAAGGTGGACGAAACCGCGGAGTGGCTGGCCGAGTCGGGCGTGGAGGCGCTGCCGTATCACGCGGGACTGGATGCAGCCAAACGCAGCGCGAACCAGAAACGCTTTCTGCGCGAGGACGGTGTGGTAATGGTCGCCACGGTCGCGTTCGGCATGGGCATCGACAAGCCGGACGTGCGCTTTGTGGCGCATCTCGATCTGCCGCGCAGCATGGAGGGCTACTACCAGGAAACTGGCCGCGCGGGTCGCGACGGCTTGCCGGCGGAGGCGTGGATGATCTATGGCCTGTCCGACGTGGTGACGATGAGCCAGATGATTGCGCAGTCCGAATCGGCGGACGATCGCAAGCGGGTGGAACGGCAGAAGCTGGAATCACTGCTGGCCTACGCCGAAGCCACCGACTGCCGTCGCCAGCTGCTGCTGGGCGCGTTCGGCGAGGTGTATCCGGGCCCATGCGGGCACTGCGACAACTGCATCGAACCGCCGAAAACCTGGGACGCCACGGTGCCGGCGCAGAAAGCGCTGTCAGCGGTGTATCGCAGTGGCCAGCGTTTCGGCTCCGGCCACGTCATCGACATTCTGCGCGGTGAGGAAACGCCGAAGGTGTTGAGCTCCAATCATCACCAGCTCAGCACCTTCGGCATCGGCGCATCGATGGACGAGAAGCAGTGGCGCTCGGTGTTTCGCCAGCTGCTGGCGGCCGGCCTGCTCGAGGCGGATGCCGAGGGTTACGGCACGTTGCGTCTGACGCCCGCCAGCCGCGCCGTGCTCAGCGGCGGCCAGACGGTGAAGCTGCGCGAGGACGTACGGCCGCCGCGCGGCGGCAGCCGTCGGCGCGATAGCAAGCTCATCGTTGGCGATCAAGGCCGTGGCGGCAGCCTGGGTATCGAGGCGTATGAGCAGTCGATGTGGGACGCGCTGCGCGCTGTGCGCACGCAGCTGGCCAAGCAGCACGGCGTGCCGCCGTACGTGGTGTTCCACGATGCGACGCTGCTGGCGATGCTGCGCGCGCTGCCGGCGAACGAAGAGGAGCTGGCCACGATCAGCGGCGTCGGCGAAGCCAAGCTCAAGCGCTACGGTCGAGATTTTCTGGCCGTCATCAACGCGCAGGAATAACCGGTCCAGGGATCGGACGCCGCGACTTCGCCTGACATGCTTTTTGCCGTTTCGTGCTGCGCTGCGGCGGGCGATCCGGTCACCTACACGCAACAATTGGCGGGCATGGCCGCAAGGACTTGGCGTGCCTCGGCACGACCGTGCCGCACCACAGAGGTTTAGCCGGCAGCACGCATGAAGGGCAAGTCCACCTCATTCGATATTGCGCATCTGGCCGGGGTTTCCCAGTCCACGGTATCGCGCGCGCTCCGCGGCAGCCCGCTGGTGAACGAGGAGACGCGCCGGCGCATCCAGGCCGCGGTAGAGCAGCTCAACTACAAGGTCGACAAGAACGCCTCCAACCTGCGCCGCATGCACTCCGGCACGCTGGCGCTGCTGCTGTTCGAAGACCCGACGACTGACGAGTCGCACATCAATCCGTTTTTCCTGTCGCTGCTCGGCTCGATTACGCGCGCCTGCGCCAAGCAGGGCTACGACCTGCTGATCTCGTTTCAGCAGCTGTCGCACGACTGGCACGCCGATTTCGCCGAGAGCAAAAAGGCCGACGGCATCATCCTGCTGGGCTACGGCGATTACATCGCCTATCGCGACAAGCTCGACAAGCTGGTGGCGCACGGCACCTGCTTCGTGCGCTGGGGTGCAGTGCTGCCCGATCAGCCCGGGCTGTCGATCGGCTGCGACAATTTCGAAGGCGGCACCGCGGCCACGCAGCATCTGCTCGACCAGGGCTGCCAGCGCATTGCGTTTCTTGGCGAGGCCTCAAGCCACTACCCGGAATTTTTCGAACGCTATCGCGGCTACGCCGAGGTGCTGGCGCAGGCAGGCCTCGCCGCACGGGCAGAGCTGCAGGTGGATGCGGAAAGCACCGAACACTCCGGCTATGCGGCGATGCAGACGCTGCTCGCGCGCAAGGAGCGGTTCGACGCGATATTCGCCGCCAGCGATCTGATCGCCATTGGCGCGATGCGCGCGCTGTCCGATCACGGCCTGCGCGTGCCGCAGGATGTCGCGATCGTCGGCTTCGACGACATCGCGATGGCCAGCTACGTCAATCCACCGCTGACAACTGTGGTGCAGGACACACGCCACGCCGGCGAGGTGCTGGTCGACCGGCTGCTCAGCCTGATCCGCGGCCAGCCCGCCGAGAGCGTCGTGCTACCGGCCAGGCTGATGGTGAGGCGTTCCAGCCAGAAAAGCGCTACGCCTCCGAAAACAGGACGCGCGGCGCGCTAAACCGCTGGCGTCCAATAGCACTACGCGTGTCGGCAACGCGTTCACTCACCGTCCGGTGAGCTTCGCCGCCAGCGGCTCGCGCACGCGCAGCGTGCACAGGCCGGCGACGATCAGGCTGGCGCCCCCCAGCGCCAGCGCCCAGATCGGCTGGCCGTGAAAGAATACTTTCAGCAGCACGCCCAGCACGCTGGCCGCGAGCAGCTGGGGAATGACGATAAAGAAATTGAAGATGCCCATATAGACGCCCATTTTCGCGGCGGGCAGGTTGTCCGACAAAAGTGCGTAAGGCAGCGAGAGAATCGAGGCCCAGGCAAAGCCGACGCCGACCATCGAGACGAGCAGCCAGTGCGGATCGCGAATGAATACAAACGAGATCAGGCCGGCGCCGCCCAGCCACAGGTTGATCAGATGGCTCACGCGCATGCCGAGCAGGCGCACCAGCAGGGGAATGAGCACGGCTGCCAGCACACCGACGCCGTTATAGGTGCCCATCAGCACGCCGGCCCAGTTAGCGCCTTCGTTGTAGGCCACGGAGGTGGTGTCGCTGCTGCCGTAGAACGATTGCGATACGGCCGAGGTGGTGTTGATCCACATCGCAAACATCGCAAACC
>CAIKJM010000201.1 GCA_903827735.1 uncultured Rhodanobacter sp.
CCCTGCTGTCGATCAAGACCGGCGGTTGCCCGGAAGACTGTGCCTACTGCCCGCAGGCCGCGCGCTACGACACCGGCGTGCAGGCACAAAAGCTGATGAGCGTGGAGGCGGTGCTGGAACGCGCCAAGGCGGCCAAGGCCGCCGGCGCCAGCCGTTTCTGCATGGGCGCCGCCTGGCGCAGCCCAAAGGATCGCGACGTGGTCAAAGTCGCCGAAATCGTCAGCGCCGTGAAGGGCCTCGGCCTGGAAACCTGCGCCACGCTGGGCATGCTCAGTGATACCCAGGCGCAGTCGCTGAAGGCGGCTGGACTGGATTACTACAACCACAACCTCGACACCGCGCCGGAGTTTTACGGCGAAGTGATCCAGACGCGCCAGTATCAGGACCGCCTGGACACGCTCGAACACGTGCGCGCCGCCGGCATGAAAACCTGCTGTGGCGGCATCGTCGGCATGGGCGAATCGCGTGGCCAGCGCGCCGGCCTGCTGCAGACGCTGGCCAACCTGCCCGAGCATCCGCAGTCCGTGCCGATCAACCAGCTGGTGCAGGTCGAAGGCACGCCGCTAGCCGGTACCGACGTGCTCGATCCGTTCGAATTCGTGCGCACGATTGCCGTGGCGCGCCTGCTGATGCCCGCCTCGATGGTGCGGCTGTCGGCCGGCCGCCAGCAGCTGGGCGACGGCATCCAGGCGCTGTGCTTCCTGGCCGGGGCCAACTCGATTTTCTACGGTGAAAAACTGCTGACCACCGGCAATCCGGACGTGGCCGACGACCGCGCGCTGTTCCGCCGACTCGACCTGCACCCGCTTGAGATCGTCGAGACCGACAGTACCGTGCACGCCGACATTCTCGAAACGGAAGCTGCGCAAGCGGGTTGCGGGCAAGGCTGTGGCTGCAGCGCCGCGGCCTGATTTACTCCAGCGTTTGGCCATCCAGACGGCCGAACGCGAACAGGCGAATCTGCTGCGCCGCGTTCGTACCGTCGATCAGGCCGACGGGCCCTGGCTGGACATCAGCGGCAAGCGCCTGCTCTCGTTCTGCAGCAACGATTATCTTGGGCTGGCACAGCATCCGCAGCTGATCGCGGCGCTGCGCCGCGCCGCGTCGGAATGCGGCGTGGGCAGCACTTCGGCGCATCTGATCTGCGGCCACCGCACCGAACACGCCGAGCTTGAGGAGGCGCTGGCGGTCTGGACCGGACGCGAGCGCGCCGTGCTGTTTTCCACCGGCTACATGGCCAATCTCGGCGTGATGCAGGCGCTGCTGGCGCGCGGCGACGTCTGCGTGCAGGACAAGCTCAACCACGCCTGCCTGATCGACGGCGCCAGGCTGAGCGGCGCCGAGCTGAAGCGCTATCCGCATGTCGACGTGGGCGCTGCGTCGCGCCAGCTGACCAGCAATGACAGTGCCGCCACCCTGCTCGCAACCGACGGCGTCTTCAGCATGGACGGTGACGTGGCGCCCCTGCGCGAGCTGGCGACGCTTTGCGCGCGCGAGCACGCGACGCTGATGGTCGACGATGCGCACGGCTTTGGCGTGCTCGGCCACAGCGGTGGCGGCAGCCTCGAAGCGGCCGCGCTGAATCCGTATGAGGTGCCGGTGCTGATGGCTACGCTGGGCAAGGCGCTCGGTTGCGCCGGCGCGTTTGTCGCCGGCTCGCATGCGCTGATCCAGGGCCTGATGCAGTTTGCGCGGCCGTATATCTACACCACCGCCATGCCTCCCGCGCTGGCCGCAGCGGCGCTGGTCGCCACGCAGCTGGCGCAGGCCGAAACCTGGCGCCGTGAAAAACTCAGCGCGATGATCGCGCGCTTTCGCCGGGGCGCAGGCCAGCTGGGGCTCACGCTCGCGTCATCGACCACCGCGATCCAGCCGATCGTGCTCGGCGATGCTCAGGCAGCGCTGGACGCCGCCAATACGCTGGAATGGCGCGGCCTGCTGGTTACCGCGATCCGGCCGCCGACGGTGCAGGCGGGCAGTGCCCGCCTGCGCATCACGCTATCAGCAGCGCACGAAGATGCGCACGTCGACAAATTGCTCGACGCACTGGAGGCGCTCCGGATTCCGCCAGCGACACGCTGACGCAAGAGCGCCACGAACACGCCCCGTATAATTGAACGCTGCCTCGACCCTGACCGCGCATGTCCACCGTCAATATCTCCGCCTACAAATTCATCAGCCTGGACGACCTGCCAGCGCTGCGCGAGCACGTACTGGAACGTTGCAACGCGTTGGCGCTCAAGGGCACCGTGCTGCTGGCGCCGGAGGGCATCAACCTGTTCCTGGCCGGCACGCGCGAGGCGGTCGATGAATTCATGGCTTGGCTGCATGCCGATCATCGCTTCGCCGATATCGTCCCAAAAAAATCGCTGTCTGAGGCGCCGCCGTTCGGTCGCATGCGCGTGCGGCTGAAAAAGGAAATCATCACCATGCGGCTGCCGACCATACGCCCGGAAGGCGGGCGTGCGCCGGCAGTGGACGCGCCCACGCTTCAGCGCTGGCTGGCGCAGGGTCACGACGATGACGGCCGCGAGCTGCTGATGCTCGACACGCGCAACGACTACGAAACC
>CAIKJM010000202.1 GCA_903827735.1 uncultured Rhodanobacter sp.
GTCAGCGCGTGTTTTCTCGGCGTTTCAGCAACTCCTCTTTTTTTGGCTGTCTCCGACCATGACCCGCAGCAAAAGCAGTGCCGTATGGCTGCGCGAACACTTCAACGACGTCTACGTCAAAAAGGCCCAGGCCGAGGGCCTGCGTTCGCGCGCGGTCTACAAGCTCGAGGAGCTGATCGAACGCGATCGTCTGCTCAAGCCCGGTATTCATGTGGTCGATCTGGGCGCGGCGCCGGGCAGTTGGTCCCAACTGGTGCGCCAGCGGATGGGCGATACTGGCACCGTGGTGGCGCTGGATATCTTGCCGATGCAAAGCATCGCCGGCGTGGATTTCCTGCAGGGCGATTTCCGCGAGGAGTCGGTCTTGCGTGAGCTGGAGGGCCGACTGAACGGTCAGAAGCTGGATCTTGTGCTGTCCGATATGGCCCCCAATATGAGTGGTGTGGCGCTCGCCGACCAGATCCGTGCCATGGATCTGGCCGAGCTGGCGCTGGACTTCAGTCGACAGTGGCTCAAGCCCGGCGGTTCGTTCCTGATCAAGTTGTTTCAGGGGGCCGGTTTTGACAATTACTTGCGCAGCTTGCGCGCGGACTTCACCCGCGTGACTATGCGTAAACCAAAGGCCTCACGCGCACGTTCGCGTGAGGTGTACGCACTGGCAACAGGCAGAAAGCCTTCTTCGGTGCAACCGGGCGAGAATCGCGCATGAATGAGACAGCTAAAAACGTATTGCTCTGGGTCATCATCGCGGCGGTTCTGTTCGCGGTGTTCCAGAGCTTCAATCCGCATGGATCCTCCTCTTCCGATCTGCCTTATAGCGGATTCGTGCAGAGCGTCGACAACGGCAACGTGTCGACGGCAGTGATCAGCGCCGATCAGCCGGCCACGATCAGTGGCAAGCTGAAAGACGGCAGCACTTTCCATACGGTTGCTCCCGTGCTCGGCATCTCCACCAACGAGGTGGTGAAGAAGATGCAGGACAAGGGCGTGGAAGTGCGCCAGGATCCCTCCGAAGGCTTCTCACTGATCGGTCTGCTGATCAGCTGGTTGCCGGTGCTGCTGATCGTCGGCGTGTTTATCTGGTTTATGCGCCAGATGCAGTCCGGCGGTGGCGGTCGCGGCGCCATGAGCTTCGGCCGCTCGCGTGCCAAGCTGCAGGGCGAAGATCAGATCAAAGTTAATTTCAGCGATGTCGCCGGCTGCGACGAAGCCAAGGAAGAAGTCGGCGAGCTGGTCGAATTCCTGCGCGATCCCGGCCGCTTTCAGAAGCTCGGCGGCAAGATTCCCCGCGGCGTGCTGATGGTCGGTCCGCCCGGTACGGGTAAGACCCTACTGGCCAAGGCCATTGCTGGCGAAGCTAAAGTGCCGTTTTTCGCGATTTCCGGTTCGGACTTCGTCGAGATGTTCGTTGGCGTCGGCGCCAGCCGTGTGCGCGACATGTTCGAGCAGGCGAAGAAGCATGCCCCCTGCATCATCTTCATCGACGAGATCGACGCGGTCGGTCGCCATCGCGGTGCCGGCCTCGGCGGTGGTCACGACGAGCGCGAGCAGACGCTGAACCAGCTGCTGGTCGAGATGGATGGTTTCGAAGGTACGGAAGGCATCATCGTGATTGCCGCCACCAACCGTCCCGATGTGCTCGATCCGGCGCTGCTTCGTCCGGGCCGTTTCGATCGGCAGGTCGTCGTGGGTCTGCCGGACGTGCGCGGCCGCGAGCAAATTCTGAAAGTGCATATGCGCAAGGTGCCGACTGCTAGCGACGTCAATGCCATGACGATCGCGCGCGGCACGCCGGGTTTTTCCGGCGCGGATCTGGCCAATTTGGTCAACGAGGCGGCGCTGTTTGCGGCGCGCGAGAACGCCCGCGAAGTGCGCATGATTCATCTGGACAAGGCGCGCGACAAGATTTTGATGGGCTCCGAGCGCCGCTCGATGGCGATGAGCGAGGACGAACGCAAGCTCACCGCGTATCACGAGTCCGGTCACGCCATCATCGGCCGCCTGGTACCGGAGCACGACCCTGTCTACAAGGTGACGATCATCCCGCGCGGTCGCGCGCTCGGCGTCACCATGTACCTGCCGGAAGGTGACAAGTACAGCATCAACCGCGTCGCGATCCAGTCGCAGCTGTGCTCACTCTACGGCGGTCGCGTGGCGGAGGAGCTGATCTTCGGTGCCGACAAGGTGACTACGGGCGCCTCCAACGACATCGAGCGCGCCACCAAGATGGCACGCAATATGGCGACCAAGTGGGGCTTGTCCGATGAGCTGGGCCCGGTGACCTATGGCGAAGACGAGGACGAGGTGTTCCTCGGCCGCTCGGTGACGCAGCACAAGAGCATCTCCAACGAGACCGCGAGCAAGATCGACGAAGTGGTGCGCGGCATCCTCGATCGTGCCTATGCGCGTACCAGGGAGCTGTTGACGGCCAATATGGACAAGCTGCACATCATGGCCGAGCTACTGCTGCAGTACGAAACCATCGACGCGCATCAGATCAACGACATCATGGCGGGACGCGAGCCGGGCCCGCCGGCGGACTGGACCAAGAATCCGCCAACGAGCAGCACGCCGCCGCCGCCGCCGCCGAAAGGCGACGCTGGCCAGCCCATCGGCAAGGTGGGTGACCCGGCCGCGCAAAACCGCTCCGGCTATCAGGGCTGAGCAATGTAGAACCGTTCTTGCTGGATTACTGTTCTTCGCTCAAATGTGGAGAGTTCTACAGAAAGGCGGCCCTCGGGTCGCCTTTCGTTTTTTGATGAACGGTCATCGTCGAAGCATGTAACCACGCACTCGCAAAAACTCAGTCACAGCGAGGCATCAGCCTCCGACGTTGTCGCTGAAGTGAAATTTTTGACGAAAAGTGTTGACGCATGCGTGCGGAGTCTGAATAATTCCGCTTCTCGGTTCGACGCATCGATGCCCAAACATTGGTGTAGCGGACAGACGCTTTCAGTGCGCCCGTAGCTCAGTTGGATAGAGTACCTGGCTACGAACTAGGTGGTCGGGAGTTCGAATCTCTCCGGGCGCACCATTTACACAGCGAGGCCGGGGTGCTTGCACCCCGTTTTGTTTTTACTGGAAGCGGTTTTTCCGTAGA
>CAIKJM010000203.1 GCA_903827735.1 uncultured Rhodanobacter sp.
GCATCGGCAGCCTGTGGGGGCCGCCGGCGCTGCGCGATGCCAACGGCAACGTCTACGCGATCGACAAGATCGAGAAATATTCGCTGCAGGAGGACTTTGTGGTGTTCTCGCTGGTCAAGCCGCCGGCCAACGCCGCGGCGCTGGAGGTCAATACCAGCCCGTCGTTGAACTCCGTGGTTTACGCCGTGGGCAACGCGCTGGGCACCGGCGTGGTGATTCGCGATGGCCTCTACACCTCCGACACGCCGGAAGATCAGGATGGCCGCTGGAAGTGGATGCGCTTCTCCGCCGCCGCTTCGCCGGGTAACAGCGGCGGTCCGCTGCTGGACAAGGACGGCAAGCTGATCGGCATCGTGCTGATGAAGTCGGCCAACGAAAACCTCAATTACGCGCTGCCGATCGGCCTGATACTGAAAGCGCCCGATCATCTGGCCGTGATGGATCAGCGCGTGCCGTATCAGCTGGATATTTTTGATACCACGCAGAACAACATCCTGAAGGATCAGTTCGCGCTGCCGCTGAGCTTCGCTGATTTCAGCGCCGCGTATACGAAACGTCTGAATGCCTACACCGATGCGCAGATCAAGCTGCTGCTGAGCAAAGATGCGGACAAGCTGTTTCCTCGCGGCGACGGCTCCAACCGCATTCTGCACAGCGCGGCACGACAGAGCGGCTTTCCCGGGCTGATCGTTCGCAGCACCACCGGCGACTGGGAGGTTACCGGCAAATCCAGCAAGAAGATTCCGCTGTCCGACAACGGCTACGTCACCGCCGGCGTGGCGAAGAGCAATATCCTGTTCCATCTGCGCAAGCCAGATAACCTCGCTGCCAGCGCGCTGTATGGCAATCCCGTACTGCTGATGGATCAGCTGGCCAAGGTCGGCATCTTCCAGCGACGCGTGGGCTCCGAAGAAATCAAGATCACCTCGCTGGGTAAACCGTCCACGGACACCGTGCACGTCGATGCATGGCAGCGTCGCTGGCAGGTGCGCATTTGGGATATGCCGTACATGAACGTGCGCGTGGTGACCTTTTCGCTGCCCGTGCCCGACGGCTACGTGACGATGATGCGCTTTGCGCCGGGCGGCCACGATTACGACAGCGTGGCTGACATGAACGTGCTCACCGATTTCATCGACGTGGCCTACGGCGGCACGCTGGCGCAGTGGAAGGATTACCAGAAAAATACTGCGCTGCTGCCGGCACCGCTGAAAAACATCACGCTCGATGTCGACTACGGAAAGCGCTTCAGCTATCGCGCGAATCGGCTGAATTTCTCGTTTGCCCCCGCGCTGCAAAAGATCGAGCAGGACAGCCTGCTGATGCTGGGCTTCGGCTTTTTTGACGATCATGGCAAGGTCGTGTGGGATGTCGGCGATGTCCAGGTATTCGCCAATGCCAACGATCCGGATCAGATCAATATCCAGCGCCACGTCGCGCCGTCGGCGGACCTGGACGACGACTTCAAGAGCGAGTGGAACAAGCTCACCCACCAGCGCCATCCGTATGACAGCGTGGCGCAAAGCGACAGCGGCGCGATGCAGATTGCGACCACGGCGGGCGCTACGGGCAACGCGACGCCGTCGGTGCTGTACAGCGTCGGCGTGGCGGTAGACGGCACGCAGCCACAGCCCGTGATGAAGGCCAAGCTCGATGCGCTGATGCAGAACCTGCACGTCGACGATCATTGACGATCGACAAGCCAGGCAATACAACAAAGGCCACGATGATCGTGGCCTTTGTTGTTAGTCCAAGGCGATTTTAGTCACTCACCGCCGCGGTAAGCGACGCTGTCGTCAGTGCGTCGCGCCCGGTGCACCGATCGGCAGTACGGTGCGCTGATGGGCGTCGTTGATCACTTCGGCCGCCGATAGATAAAAAGCGAGCGCCGCGGTAATCAGGCCGCCGTAGCCGCCCGCCACCTTCAGGCCCGGCATGCCGGTCCATTCGCCCGCGGCGAGCAGGAAGAAGGTGATCCACAGCGCGAGGAAAACGAGCTGCAGCGCACGCGCGGCCTTCCAGGTGGCAACCCACATATATAGCGTGAAAAAGCCCCACATAAAGAGATACCAGCCGACGAAGGCGGCCGGCACCTTGTCGTGCAGAAACAGCACGAACAGCGCGAACGACCACCAGAACGCGCCGTAGCTGACGAAAGCCGTGGCGCCGAAGGTATTGCCGCGCGGCAGCTCCATCACGCCGGCGATCATCTGCGCGGTGCCGCCATACGCCAGCGCCACCGCCAGCACCATGTTCATGCCGTCGCCGCTGAACCAGCCGGCGTTGATCATGCTGAGCAGCCAGGTGGTCAGCGCGAAGCCGGCCAGGCCCAGCGGCGCCGGGTTGGAAAATTTGGTGGGTATGTGTTCGTTGCTCATCGTGCGAAGCCCCCTGGATGGATCGAATCGGTGATGTCGCTGGTGGTTCAACTCTGGCGTTACTGCCTGCGTACGCCGGTGCGCATGGAGCGCATCGGCCTGTGATGGCTGGGTTCCCCTGGCGCGCCGATGTGGTCACCGACA
>CAIKJM010000204.1 GCA_903827735.1 uncultured Rhodanobacter sp.
AGCTGTCGAAGGAGACGCTGGACTGGGCGAACGTCAAAATCACCCTGGTCGACGAGCGCTGGGTGCCGGACACCGACGAGCGCTCCAACGCCAGGCTGGTAAAAACGACGCTGCTGCAGAACGAAGCCGCTGCCGCCAAGTTTGTGCCGCTCTACAACGATGCGCCGACGCCGGAAGAAGGCCTCGCCGCTACCAGCCGGCGGATCGAAGAACTCGCGCTGCCGTTCGACGCGGTAGTGCTGGGCATGGGTGACGATGGCCATACGGCGTCGTTCTTTCCCGGCGGCGATCATCTGGCGGAAGCGCTCGATCTCAACGGCAAATCCCGCGTGCTGCCGATGCACGCACCCGACGCGGGCGAGCCGCGCATCACGCTGACCCTGCCGACGCTGCTCGAAACCGAATCGCTGTTTCTGCTGGTGACCGGCAATAAAAAGCGCGATCTGCTGGCCGACGCACGACTCGGCCTTGGCGCGGCGCGCGACTATCCGGTGCGCTCCGTGCTGACCCAGCTGCGCGTGCCGGTGGCGGTGTACTGGTGCCCATGAGCTTTCGTCGTTGCCTCACGGCTGTCGCAACGGCGCCTTACCGTTCGAGCAACGCGTAACGCCAGGGGCACTCGGTCGAAGCCGCCTAAGTGGAATGATCTACGCGGCTCTTCGACAGCGTTCCGCGCCGTTACGCTGAGGGAGAGCAGCTCTGCAATCCCCTGCATACACCGCTTCCACCGCATCACCGCACTACCCGTTACGGAGTCTTGAAATGAACACGCTGCATCCCGTGGTTGCCGAAGTCACCGAACGCCTGCGCGAGCGCAGCCGCGAAACGCGCGCGGCGTATCTGCAACGCATCGATGCGGTGGATCGCGGCGGCCCGCACCGCGCGCGCCTGTCCTGCGGCAACCTCGCGCACGGCTTCGCCGCCTGCGGGCCGGACGACAAGAACGCGCTGCGCAACGGCCTGCGCGGCAACCTCGCCATCGTTACCGCCTACAACGACATGCTCTCGGCGCATCAGCCGTACGAGCGCTATCCGGCACTGATCCGCCAGATCGCGCGCGACGCCGGCTTCACCGCCCAGGTCGCCGGCGGCGTGCCGGCGATGTGCGATGGCGTGACCCAGGGTCAGCCCGGCATGCAGCTGTCGCTGTTCTCGCGCGACCTGATCGCCATGGCCACCGCCATCGCGCTGTCGCACGACATGTTCGACGGCGCGCTGTACCTGGGCATTTGCGACAAGATCGTGCCCGGCCTGCTGATCGGCGCGCTGAGCTTCGGCCATCTGCCCGGCGCGTTCGTGCCGTCCGGCCCGATGCCCAGCGGCATTCCCAACGAGGAAAAATCCAAGGTGCGTCAGGCCTATGCCGAGGGCAAGGCCGGCAAGGCCGAGCTGCTCGAGGCCGAAGCCGCCTCGTATCACAGCCCCGGCACCTGCACCTTCTACGGCACCGCCAACTCCAACCAGATGCTGATGGAGATCATGGGCCTGCACCTGCCCGGCGCCAGCTTCGAGGCACCCGACACGCCGCTGCGCGACGCGCTCACCGCCGACATCGTGCGCCGGGTCAACGCGCTCGGCGCACTCGGCGACAACTACCTGCCGATCGGCCACATCATCGACGAGCGCGCCATCATCAACGGCGTGATCGGCCTGCACGCCACCGGCGGCTCGACCAATCACCTGCTGCATCTGGTTGCCATTGCGCACGCGGCCGGCATCCAGCTGCGCTGGGACGATTTCGACGCGCTGTCCGGCGTGATCCCGCTGCTGGCCCGCGTGTATCCGAACGGCTACGCCGACGTGAACCAGTTCCACCAGGCCGGCGGCATGGCCTTCCTGATTGATCAGCTGCTCAACGCCGGCCTGCTGCACGCCGATGTGCAGACCGTCTTCGGCACCGGCATGGACGGCTATGCGCAGATTCCGCAGCTCGACGACAGCGGCGCGCTGCACTGGACGCCGGTATCCAAACAAAGCGGCAACCGCGGCGTGCTGCGCGGCATGGACGAACCGTTCCGCCACGACGGCGGCCTGCGCATGCTGCAGGGCAATCTCGGCCGCGCCGTGATCAAGGTGTCCTCGGTGCCCGACGATCGACTGATCATCGAAGCGCCCGCCGTGGTGTTTCACGATCAGGACGAGGTCGGCGAAGCGTTCAAGCGCGGCGAGCTCAACCGCGACTTCATTGCGGTGGTGCGCTTCCAGGGTCCACAGGCCAACGGCATGCCGGAGCTGCACAAGCTCACCCCCACGCTCGCCCTGCTGCAGGATCGCGGCTACCGCGTCGCCCTGCTCACCGACGGCCGCATGTCCGGCGCCTCCGGCCGCGTGCCGGCGGCGATCCACGTCACTCCCGAGGCCGTGGCCAGCGGCAATATCGCCAAGATCCGCAACGGCGACATGATCCGACTCGATGCCGTCAGCGGCCATCTGGACGTATTGATGGAAGCGCACGAACTCGACGCGCGGCTGCCGCAGCATGCGGATCTGTCCGCCCAGCACAGCGGCATGGGCCGCGAGCTGTTCGGCCTGTTCAGGCAGGCCGCGACCACGGCCGATCTTGGCGCCGGCGTGCTTTGATCGTTTCGCGACCAGCGCGCACCCACTCCCTTTCAAAATTAACGCGAGCGATTTCATGAGCAGCATCGAACACAAGCAGCAGCAGGTCGAAACCCTTATGCGGCTGGCGCCGGTGATTCCGGTGGTGATCATCGACAACGCGCGCGACGCCGTGCCGATGGCCCGCGCCCTGGTCGCCGGCGGCATACCCACGATCGAAGTCACGCTGCGTACGCCGGCCGCGCTCGACGCGATCCGCGCGATCGCCGCTGAAGTGGAAGGCGCCGTGATCGGTGCCGGCACCGTGCTGACCGTGCGCGATCTGGAAGCCGCCCGCCAGGCCGGCGCGCGCTTTGCCGTATCGCCCGGCGTCTCGCCAAAACTGCTCGATGCCGTCGACGACAGCGACGTGCCGCTGCTGCCCGGCGCCGCGACAGCCAGCGAAGTGATGACCTTGCTGGAGCGCGGCTATCGCTTCCTGAAATTTTTCCCGGCGGTCCCGGCCGGCGGCACCAAGCTGCTCGGTGCGTGGGCCAGTCCGCTGCCGCAGGCGCGCTTCTGCCCGACCGGCGGCATCAGTCTGGCGAGTGCGCCGGATTTTCTCGCGTTGCCGAATGTGCTTTGTGTGGGTGGGTCGTGGTTGACGCCGGCGGACAGGTTGGCGGCGGGGGATTGGGCCGCGATTGAGTTGTTGGCGCGCGAGGCGGCGGGTTTGCGCTCGCTCTGATTTTTTGTTGGCGCTCTTGCCCCCTCTCCCCAAGCTTTATTGGGGAGAGGGTTGGGGTGAGGGGCGCTCTGGCTTTTCGCGGTTGAAGTGTTTTTTAGAAGCAGAGCTTTCGTCCTCCTTCAGAGGGCGAGTCACTTTTCTCTGCGTGGCCAGAGAAAAGTAACCAAAAGAGAGGCCACCCCACTTGGCGCTTGCCGGGCTTCGCCCGCCAAGTCCGTGAGCCGAGGCCGGGCTTTTCGACAGGGCTCCTGCCCTGACGAAAAGGAATCGACGTCCTGTCGATTCCCCTGCGGGCCTATCGACCTCATCTCACCGCCGCACAGGGGTTTGGTAGAGCAAGAGCGGGCTCGCTCACGCATCGCAGACGGCCGCACAGCTCATTCAGGGCATTTTTTTCCAACGGAAATAGCGCTCTGTGGCTAAGTTCAGCATGTCCATATCCTCTTTTGTATCTCCGTAGGCATACACCTTAAGGAATTTTTCGAGATCGTATTTCTCGCGAACACGTCTGGACTTCTCCGCGTTGACGCATTGCTCTCCGCGGTATCGACCCGTCAGCGTGCCGTCGACGACTTCCAACTGCGAACAGATGAGGTGCAGCTGATGTTGCACGCACCAGGGCGATAGATAGACATCGAACGCGCCGGACACAATGACAACGACATCGCCCTGATTCTTGTGCCACTGGATTCTTTCCATCGCCGAGGGCCGCAGCAAATCCGGTAATACGTCTCGGGCAAACTCATGGCCGGCCCGACGCACCTCATCCGCAGCTGCGCCACGAAATGCAAACCGCGTAACTCGCGCGCGAATATCGCTGCCTGAGATAAAACCGAGCTTGTAGCCGAGAACTCGCGGGGCAAAAAGAATGTTTCCCACAGCGCATTTTGCGGGCACAACTGCGAAACGCATGAAATCCGGGAACGTTCCTTTTGTCGTGATGGTTCCGTCGAAATCAAAAAGTGCGAGATTCATCAATCAGTGATTTCTTTCATATTCAAGCTCTCTGCAAAATAGTCCTTGCGATATGGGCAAGGCATTTCCGAGCGCGCAGGATGCGCGCTGCTTTTAGACGGGCCCCTGTGCGGCGGTGAGGTGGGGTCGATAGGCCCGTAGGGGGATCGGCATGGATGCCGATTCCTTTTCGTCAGGACAGGAGTCCTGTCGAAAAGCCCGGCCCCACCTCACGGACTTGCCGGGCATGGATGCCCGGCAAGCGCCAAATGGGGTGTCGTTTTCTCTTGGGTACTTCTCTTTTGGACAAGCAAAAGAGAAGTACCTCGCGCTCCGAAGGAGGGCGAAAGCTCTGCTTCTCACGCAGAGAGACTGCCCGGCGAGCACCCGCCCCCTCACCTCGCTCCTCTCCCCATGGGGGAGAGGAGGAAAAGCATCGCCCGATCGCCATAG
>CAIKJM010000205.1 GCA_903827735.1 uncultured Rhodanobacter sp.
GCCGCGGCCGGGAGCTAGCATCAAGGGCTTGAGTCCTTGTCGCGGCAGCTCTGCCCGTCCTGGGATGTTGCCCTGCCTCCGGAGAATGCATTGAAAGTCACCCGTCTCGCTTCCGCCATCGCTGCTGCCGCTCTTGGCCTGCCGTCGTTTGCCGTTTTCGCCGATATGGCGAACCCGCCGCCGATTCCGCCGCCGCAGAACGTGCCGTACGCCCCAGGCACGATCAAGATCGACGTCGACGGCACGGACGTGGCGCACCGCATCTTCCGCGTGCATGAAACCATTCCAGTGGCCGCGGGCTCGCTGACATTGCTGTATCCGCAGTGGATTCCGGGCAATCACTCGCCGACCGGTCCGATCGACAAGATCGCCGGACTGGTGGTGAAAGCCAACGGCAAGACGCTGACCTGGACGCGTGATCAGTACAACGTCTACGCCTTTCATATCGACGTGCCGCAGGGCGTCAGTGCCGTCGAGGTGAACTTCGAATACCTGACGCCACAGAGCCCGCGCGAAGGCCGTGTGGTGATGACGCCGGAAATGCTCGACGCGCAGTGGAGCGCCAGCACGCTGTATCCGGCCGGTTATTTTGCGCGCCAGATCAATACCGAAGCCAGCCTCAAACTGCCGACCGGCTGGCAGGCGGGAACAGCGCTAGAGGTCGCTTCGAAAGACGGCGATACCATTCACTTCAAGCCGATCAACTACGACGACCTGGTCGACTCGCCGGTATTCGCGGGCAAGTATTTCAAGCGCGTCGATCTCGATCCGGGCGCGGCCACGCCGGTGCATGTGGACATCGTCGCCGACGAGGCGAAGTATCTGGAGATCAAGCCCGAGCAGCTGAAGGCGCATCTCGAGCTGGTGCAGCAGATGTACAAGCTTTACGGCGCGCATCACTACAACCACTACGATTTCCTGCTGTCGCTGAGCGACAAGATGGGCGGCGAAGGCCTGGAACATCACCGGTCCAGCGAGGACGGCGTCGGCACCGGCTACTTCACGGAGTGGGACAAGAACTGGGGCGAGCGCGACCTGCTCTCGCACGAGTTCAACCACTCGTGGGACGGCAAATACCGCCGCGGTGCCGATCTGGCCACGCCGCAATTCAATGTGCCGATGGGCGACAGCCTGCTGTGGGTCTACGAAGGCCAGACCGAGTTTTGGGGTCAGATGATGGCCACACGCTCGGGCCTGTGGACGATGGACCAGGGCCACGACATGCTGGCCTACATGGCCGCCACGTACGACAAGGGCCGCCCCGGCCTGGCCAGCTGGCGCAACGTGCAGGACACCACCAACGACCCGACCATGTCGCAGCGCGCGCCGTTGCCGTACCGAAATTACCAGGGCAGCGAGGACTATTACGTCGCCGGTGAAATGATCTGGCTCGACGTCGACGGCAAGCTGCGCGAGCTGACCGGCAACAAGCGCAGCATCGACGATTTCGCCAAGGCCTTCTTCGGCGTCAATCCCGGCGCCTGGGATGTCGACACCTACACTTTCGACGACGTGGTGAAGACGCTCAACGGCGTGGCACCGTACGATTGGGCGACATATCTGCGTGAACGTCTCGACGGCCACGGCTCGTTGACCGGCGGCCTCGCTTCGCACGGCTGGAAGCTGGTCTATACCGACAAGCCGTCGGCCGCGGTCAAGGCGATGGAGGAGCGTCGCCATTCCGCCGATCTCACCTATTCGCTCGGCCTGTCGATCGGCAAGGGCGGCGATATCAGTGACGTGCTGTGGGACGGCCCGGCGTTCAAGGCAGGCATCTCACCCGGTATGACCGTTATCGCCGTCAATGGCCACGACTACAGCCCCGACGATCTCAAGGACGCCGTCACCGCTTCGGCGAAGGACACCAGCCAGCCGGTGGAGCTGCTGGTGAAGAACTTCGACGAGTACAAGACGGTGCGCATTGATTACCACGGCGGTCTGATGTACCCGCACATCGAACGCGACAGCAGCAAGCCGGATCATCTGACCGAGCTGATGAAGGCAAAAAAGTAAGGCGACCCATCGAAGCTGCCGGCTGAAAGGTTCTGTTGTGTGCCCGCTGATCTCAGCAGGCACACAACACATCAGCGGTGGGTATCAACGCCGTCGTCCAATCGTTTCAATGGTTAAGTCGGCATCATGGCTCGGTCAGATAGGGGCAGCGTGCTGCGGAGTCCAGGCCCCGGGGTCAGGCAACCGCAGCGGCAACTCGGCTATACTGCGCTCCCCGCGGCAACGGCTTTTACGGTTGATCAGCCCGGTCGCTTCACCAATGCGCTCGTAGCTCAGCTGGATAGAGTACCGCCCTCCGAAGGCAGTACTCATAGGAGCCAAGGGTCGCTAAACTGTCACACCGTCCTGTCCTCAGCTAGGGGCGGAGAGTTGGAAAAAGCCGTTACAAAAATGCGCTCGTAGCTCAGCTGGATAGAGTAGTGGCTTCCGAAGCCATTGGTCGGGGGTTCGAATCCCTCCGGGCGCACCACTCCCCTGTGACAAATCTGTGCCCTGACTGTGACAAGTCCTCTGGGTCACGTCCCCGCGAATGAGTAAAGGACGACCGCGTCCTTCTGCGAACGAACAAGAACTCAGCGTGGGGCGTCCTTGGGCGATCTCATTCGAAGATTTTTCAGGGCCAACAGCTGCTTCAGCCTGATCTGCACTGCCTGGTCCCTAGTAAGTTAGTGAAATGGTCACTCGACGTTAGCGGCGCTCCTGATCAATAAGGCGCCCCGGAAGCTGACACCCGACCGCTTTTCCTTCCGAATACCTAGCCATCTGGCGTATGTGCGCCGACTTCCCCACAATGTCGCATCGGAAGAGACGGGGAACGGGTATGAAGGAAGGAAGCTGGCACAGCAAACATTGGCGTGCAGCCTACCTTTGGACCCTTCTTACAGGAGCCGTTCTTGTGGCCGTTTTTTTCCAATCGTGGCGCGTGTATGCGTTCGACACAGGACAAGCGGTTGTCAGCGCGGCGAGTGCTGCGAGATCTTCTGTGCCTCCGATTGTCACCGGAGTTCCACCGAAGGCGCCGGAACTCGCTTCGGCAACGCTGAAGCCTGACCGTTGGAGCGATGGCGAAGTGGTCTCCGCGCTCAGCAGTTTTTACCAGAGCATCATCGCTGACTTGGGCTTTTTACTCGGTCTTGTTGGCCTGTTGTCTGTGATAACCCTTCGGTTTTTATCAAAGGCCGCTGCTGAAGACATGGCGCACGACTCGGCCAAGGACGCGATGAAGCACTACTTGGAGACGGGCAAGTTCACAGATGTCGTCGGCTACGCTGTCCAGGATGCTCTCCAGGAAACGGACATTGGGAGACAGCTAGAACAGTTGGCGGTCGAGAAGACCGCGATTGCAAAGCGGCTCGAACAGCTTGCAGCTGAACTGGTAGTGGTCAAGCAGATGCTTGAAGAACAAAGA
>CAIKJM010000206.1 GCA_903827735.1 uncultured Rhodanobacter sp.
CTTTGCACAGATGGATGCAAGCCGAAAGAAAGTCTGACAAGCCCGTGCCGGACGATGGCCGAATTCGCCACTCAAAAAAGTCAGTTTGTCCGATGGCCCAATCGGTGTCCTTTGCCAATAATGTTTGAGACATGACATTAAAGTGGGGGACACGACAATAAAGTTTGGGACGACGGGCTTTCGGCCGATAGCCTGCTTTTTAAGCAAAGGCTTGGACTATTCCGGTTTAAGGCGAATGGTCACAGCGCATCGAATGGACTTCTGATTCCACGGCCACCTCTGTTGAGCACGTGGGTATAGATCGTCGTGGTGTTCAGATCCTTGTGGCCGAGCAGTTCCTGAATGGTCCGGATGTCATACCCGCTTTGCAGCAAGTGAATAGCAAACGAGTGACGCAGAACATGCGGTGTGCACGGCTTGACGATGCCCGCACGACGCGCCGGTTCGCACCGCTCGTTGTACGTTGTCCTCTATCAGATGACGCTTCTGATGAAACAGATTGAATCGACATACCCAGAAAACGTAGGTCTCTTCGGTGCGCAAGCTGTAGCCACGCGTTTGCACAGCCTTGCGCACACGATCGAGCAGCAGCTTCGGCGCTGCCGGAGTGATTGAAGTGATCATATAGTGTCTGTAACGACGCTATAGACCGCTCCGTCGTAAGGGTCAATGATGTCGTGAAAATTTGATTGGCATCAATTTTTCGACATCAAGCAAATTCAAGGAATTAGAGCATGCGCAACTGTGTTCAACCGCAAGTACGCGTCCGCTTCGTGCGGTTCAATCAGCGTTAAGCCTCACACACGCGCTCCCAATGACAACCAGTCTGCCATTCCCTCCAGCACCGCGTGCCCGCGCCAATCTTAGAGCTGGTGCGCTCTACGCCGTCGACGGTGGAGACTCTTTCGTCTACTACGGCCAAGTTGCGGCAAACAAGCAGATGGGCTTCTTTCGGTTCCGAAGCAAGACGGTTTCTGTCAGTGAGGCGCTCTCGGCCGAGGTCATGTGTCGCTTCGGCGTTTCGTACCCCTCGATTGGGGAGGCACTTCGCGCTGGCATTTGGCTCAGCCTAGGGCATCACGAACTGCGAAGCGAGCTGATCGAAGAGCCGGTGTTGGTCCAATGGCCTGTCGGAACATTGGAAGTCACGCTGTGGAAGGGCGCCACAGTGATAGGAACAACACAAGTACATGACCCAAAGATTCAGAATCTGGAGATCATCGCCGCCTTTGACGCAACCTCTCATGTTCCGCCGAGGCTCAAAGCGGACTTCGCGTCCGCACAAGATGCTTGGTCGGTAGGCGGGAGTGTCTGGCGGGCGCGACGCATGAAGGAAGAGCTTGCCGCTCGTCATCCTGAGCAGCCGTGGCACAAGTTGCCTGAAGAGTGGGTTCCGGTTCAGTGAGGCCTAACCCCTCAGTCAAGGGGACGTCTTGCGGCAAGCCGCAAGCCGCCCCTTACCTCGAACGTTAGCCATTGAAAATCTTCGAACATCGGAACGAGCAGGGCGAGCTAGTCTCGTTCGAGATCCGCTCGCTGTGGCCACGTTGGGTCGCGTACTCGGTTATCCGTTCCATCCCCGGCGTAGAAATCATCAAACCGCTGAGGCATTTTGTGGCTGAGAACCAAGATGTCTTTTGTGTATTCAGGCTTGGTAGCGCAGTGCTTGAAATCGAGGAGCCTTGGGGAGACAACAGCAGGTATTTGGTGGCTTCCAATCCGGCGGTACCGAGCCGGGAACTTGAACTCGCCAAAGAGAGATTCAATGCTTGGCCACGGTCAGCGTCGAATGGCTAACAACGCGCTTCAGCCGACGTATTTGCCTCCGCTTCGCTGCGGCAAACCCGCGGCTGAGCCCGAGCGTTAGGCCTCACACCAACACCTAGGAGTTCCCATTGGGCGCGAAGACCTGGATGCTCGTTTCCTCAGATTCAGATGCA
>CAIKJM010000207.1 GCA_903827735.1 uncultured Rhodanobacter sp.
ACACGAGAACGCCGAAATCCCCTGTAGAGATTTCGGCGTTCCAGAGAGCGACCGAGTAGACCCTTCCGCATCAAACGGCGGTCAGAGGCGAAGCGGCATGATGACGTGGCGGGAATGCTCGTTATCGTGTTCCTGCACCAAACAGCTCGATTGCGCATCGCGCAAGCTAAGCCGAGCCTTGTCGCCGCGCAGCGCCGCCAGCGCATCGAGCAAATAACCCACGTTGAAGCCGACAGCAAGATCGGAAACGTGCGTGTCTGCTTCAACCTCCTCCACCGCTTCTTCTTGCTCCGGGTTATGCGCCACGATGCGCAACTTGCCGGGCGACAGTTCCAGACGAACGCCACGGTACTTTTCATTTGACAGAATCGCCGCGCGTTGCAGCGCACCGCGTAGGACTTCACGATCCAGCGTTGCCGCTTTATCAGCGCCTAGAGGAATGACGGCCTCATAGTCCGGGAAGCGCCCGTCGATCAGCTTCGACGTAAACACCACGTCACCGCGACGTACGCGCAGGTGATTACGGCCAAACTCCAGCTCTACTTCGCCGTCTCCGGCCTCAAGCAGCCCAACCAGTTCATTGACGCCTTTGCGCGGAATGATGATCTGACGGCGCGTGGTGACCGAACTCTGTAGCTGGGTTTCTTTCATGGCCAGACGGTGGCCGTCTGTCGCCACGCAGCGCAGCGTGTGTTCCTGCAGGTCGAGCAGCATGCCGTTCAAGTAGTAACGGACGTCCTGGTTGGCCATTGCGAACGACGTCCGCTCCATCAGGTCACGGAGCACCTCTTCCGGCAAACTGACTTTTTCCACCAGCTCGATTTCATCGACCGTCGGAAATTCGCTCGCGGGCAGCGTTGTCAGCGTGAAGCGGCTGCGTCCGGCGTTGAGTGATACCCGATCGCCGTTGAGCTTTAGCTCGATCTTGGCGCCATCGGGTAAGGCTTTAACGATATCGAACAGCTTTCGCGCCGGAATGGTGATTTCGCCGTCATCGAGTTTTTCCGCTTCGGTGGTCGCCACCATCTCCACTTCAAGATCGGTACCAGTGAATGACAGGCGGCCGTCAGCCACTTTCACCAACAGATTGGCCAGAACAGGCAGTGTCTGGCGTCGTTCCACGACGCCTACGACTTGCTGCAAGGGTTTGAGCAGCGCTTCTCGTTGAATGCTGAATTGCATATCTATGCTTTCCTGTAACTGCTGTTCTGTCTTTTAAAAGAAGTTTAGTAGTAGTAGTAGAGGCGGTGTATAACTTTTATTCTTCATTAATTTCATTGAAATCAATAACTTGATGGTTTCCCTGCCTGTGACGGCACTACCCTTTTTCCTGTGCGCTATTTGTGGATAAGTAGCACGCGTCAGTCATCCACCTCTTATCCACAGCTCCACACCCTGCTTATCCTAAGCTTTGCCGCGATATTCCAACAGGCCGCTCCTAGCCGGTCAGCGTGCGGATCAGCTGCTCCCAGTCCTGGCGCATCCGAGCGTCTGTCTCGACGAATTTGCGAATCGTTTTGCAGGCGTGCATGACGGTGGTGTGGTCGCGACCGCCAAAGGCTTCACCAATCTCGGGCAGGCTGTGCTCGGTCAACTCCTTGGACAGCGTCATCGCCATCTGTCGGGGGCGAGCTAAAGAACGTACGCGTCGCTTGGACAGAAGGTCCTGCAGGCGCACGTTGAAATACTCGGCGGTGATCTTCTGGATATTCGGAATCGTGATCGCCTGGGCGTGCGTCGCCAGCAGGTCGCGGAGGGTTTCCTCGGCGAAATCGGTGGTGATCGGCTTTCCATAAAAGTTGGCGCGCGCCGCCAGCGTATTCAAAGCGCCCTCGAGATCGCGGACATTGGAGCGAATCCGC
>CAIKJM010000208.1 GCA_903827735.1 uncultured Rhodanobacter sp.
AAGAGTTCCCGTACGTGGTGCGCGTGGTTTCGGAAATCACCGAATCCAACGGCTCCTCTTCGATGGCCTCGGTGTGCGGTTCTTCGTTGGCGATGATGGACGCCGGCGTACCGCTGAAGGCACCGGTAGCTGGTATCGCGATGGGCCTGGTCAAGGAAGGCAACGACTTCGTCGTGCTGTCCGATATCCTCGGTGACGAAGACCACCTGGGCGACATGGATTTCAAGGTGGCCGGTAGCGCCAACGGTATTTCCGCGCTGCAGATGGACATCAAGATCGACGGCATCACCGAAGAGATCATGAAGGTGGCGCTGGAGCAGGCCAAGCGTGGTCGTCTGCACATCCTCGGCGAAATGGCCAAAGTCATCACCACGGCGCGTCAGGAAATGAGCGAGTACGCGCCGCGCCTGATCACCATCAAGATCCATCCGGACAAGATCCGCGAAGTGATCGGCAAGGGCGGTGCGACCATCCGCTCGATCACCGAGGAGACAGGCGCCACGATCGATATCAACGACGACGGCACGGTCATCATCGCCTCGGTTAACCGCGAAGCGGGCGACGCGGCGAAGAAGCGCATCGAGCAGATCGTTTCCGACGTCGAGCCGGGCCGCATTTACGAGGGCAAGGTCGCCAAGCTGATGGACTTCGGCGCCTTCGTGACGATCATGCCGGGCAAGGATGGTCTGGTGCATGTGTCGCAGATCTCCAGCGAGCGTGTCGAGAAGGTTTCCGACAAGCTCAAGGAAGGCGATATCGTCAAGGTGAAGGTGCTCGAGGTCGACAAACAGGGCCGTATCCGCCTGTCGATGAAAGCCGTGACCGAAGACGAGGCCGCCGCCGGCGTCTGAGTTCAAGTTGCCGATGCGATTGAGAGGCCCGGCTTTCATGCCGGGCCTTTTGCTTTTGCCGTGACCGTTTTTCTGCGGGTCGCTTTTGCTAGGATGAAGTGACATGAGTGACGAGAACCCGCGCGTGACCAAGCAAGCAGACGATTTTTTCCAGAATGGTGCCGCCAAGGACTATCAGGACATAGTGCGCAAATCCTGGGAGGCGTTTGCGGCCTACATGCAGCCGCCGTTCGGTACCCCCAGCGCCGAAGAGGCGCGTCGCTCGTCTTCCACTTCGACAAAAAGCGCGCCGGTCAACCTCACGCTCGATCATGCGCTGGCCGGCCTGAAAAGCTACGCCGATTGGCTGCAGAGCGCCGCAGCCAGTGTTTCTGCGCCCCAGAACGACTGGCAGCAGCAGATTCAGCAGCTTTTCGCCGGTGCCAGTCAGCCGTTCTCTCACGGTTTTGCCGGTGCCGATAATGCAGGCGCCAAAACCTTTGTTGACCAGTGGCGCGCGTGGCTGAATTCCCATCAAAAAGCGGATGCCTCCGCGGCGAATGCGAAGCCGCAGGCCCCCGGCGCGAGCGGATTTGGCTTTGGCAACGACCCGCACGCTCAGCAGCAGGCCCTGGCGGATGCCATCGCCAAACATCTTGAAGCTGCTCAGCGTTATCAGGCGCTGATGCAGCGTTCGAATGCGCAAGCCATTGAAAAAATGCAGGCAAGATTGTCCAAGCTTACGGCGCCGGGCCAGCAGATCGAATCGCTGAAGGTGCTGTACGACCTGTGGGTCGATTGCGCGGAAGAAGCCTATGCCGAGATTGCGCTCTCGGAAGAATTCCGCGAAGCGTACGGCGAGATGGTCAACACGCAGATACGCGTTCGGCAGCTGCAGCAGGAGCAGACCGAATATCTCTGCCAGCAGCTCGGCATACCGACGCGCAGCGACGTGTCGAGTCTGGGTGAGCGTTTGCATGCGCTGCGGCGCGAGATGCGCCAAGGTAAAACAGCACCGCCCGCCGATCATGCCGATGAGCTGGCGGCGCTGCGCCGTGATGTGGCCTTGCTGAAGGAACAGCTGCTGGCGAGCAGGTCGCCGAAATCGGCCGCCAAGAAAGCTCCGACCACGAAAGCTGCCGTCGCGAAAAAGGTGTCGCGTCTGGCGGTAAAGAAGTCCGTTGCCAAACCGTCATCGAGAAAAATAACTAAGGCGGCGGCAAAAAAATCGGTAGTTTCCCCGCCTCGGGCAAAGCGCGTGGCGCCGGTCAAACCGCGCAAGCGTAGTTAAGGAGCGGCTGTGAAGAACTCGCCGTTTCGAATGGATCCCAGCAAGATCATGGACGAGGTCAGCGCCTTCCAGCGCAAGCTGGCTTCGGGCATGGGTTTACTTCGGGGAGCGCGGCAGCCGGAGTACGCCAATACCCCACGCGAGCTGGTGTACAGCGAAGACAAGTTGAAAGTCTGGCATTTCAAGGGCGCGAAAAAGCCGACGTCGAAGACACCTCTGCTGATCGCCTATGCGCTGGTCAACACCGTCTGGATGACCGATCTGCAGGAAGACCGGTCGATGGTGCGCAACCTGCTGGAACAGGGTGAAGACGTTTATCTGATCGACTGGGGCTATCCCGACGCCTCCGATCGCTGGCTTACGCTGGACGATTACATCAATGGCTATCTCGATCGCTGCGTCGACGCCGTGCGCCAACGACACAAGCTCGCCGCGATCGACCTGCTCGGTATTTGCCAGGGCGGCGTATTTTCCTTGTGTTACACCGCCCTGCATCCGCAGAAAATCCGGAATCTGATCACCATGGTGACACCGGTGAATTTCCAGACGCCGGACAACATGCTTTCGCACTGGGCACGCACGCTCGACGTTGATCGGTTTGTCGACACGGTCGGCAACATTCCGGCCGCGCTGATGAATTACGTCTATCTTTCGCTCAAGCCGGTGCGCTTGAATCAGCAGAAATACGTGGGGCTGGTCGATATTCTGGAAAGCCCGGTGGAGCTGGAAAATTTTCTGCGCATGGAGCGCTGGATATTCGATTCACCCGACCAGGCCGGTGATGCGTTTCGCGAGTTCATCCAGAAGTTCTATCAGCAAAACGGACTGATGAGTGGCGAGTTGGAGATCGGCGGCCGGCGTGTGGATCTGGGTCAGATCAAGCATCCTGTGCTGAATATTTTTGCCGAGCAGGATCATCTGGTGCCGCCTGACGCGTCGCGCGCCATGGCAACGCGTCTCGGCACGGACGATTACACCCAGCTGGCGTTCAAGGGTGGGCATATCGGTATCTACGTCTCCGGCAGGGCACAGCGCGAAGTGCCGCCGGCTATTCATCAGTGGCTGCGTGAACGCGACTGATCGTTCTCCATGAGGTGATGCGGATGAATACTGACAAGCGCTTGTATCGCTCACGTACCAACAGGACCATCGCCGGCGTCTGTGCCGGCATCGCAGATTATTTTGGTTGGGATCCCACGCTGGTGCGGATCGCCTGGATTGTGCTGACGTTTTTTGGCGGCTCAGGCATTTTGATTTATTGCATTCTGTGGCTGGTGGTCCCGGAAGCGGACTGACGCCTCGGACGCGTGCTCCGCTTCGTTTTCTGCCACATGCCGAGGTTGTCGCCGCGGCGCCTTGCCATCGGCGATAATAGATGGATGACCATGTCCCATACCAACCTCGACTCCATTCGCGCCGTACAGTGGCAGCACGATCATCTGCGCTTGCTCGATCAGCGCCTGCTTCCTGCTGAAGAGAAGTGGATCGATTGTCGTGATGCCGAACAGGTGACGCAGGCGATTCGCGATCTGGCCGTGCGCGGCGCGCCGGCCATCGGCATTGCGGCAGCCTGGGGTGTCGCCATGGCTGCCCAGCAGCAGGTCGACCTCGATTCGGTGCTAAGCACGCTGCGCGCAGCCAGGCCCACCGCGGTCAACCTGATGTGGGCACTCGATCGGATGAAAAAGCGCATCGCATCCGGCGCCGATGCGGAAGCGCTGGTGCGCGAGGCGCAGGCCATCCAGGACGAGGATCTTGCGGCCAACCGCCGAATGGGCGAGCTTGGGGCGTCCTTGATCGCCGCTCATTCGGGCGTGCTCACGCATTGCAATACCGGCTCGCTCGCCACGGCGGGCTACGGCACGGCGCTCGGCGTTATCCGTGCCGGTGTTGCCGGTGGCCGGATCGATCAGGTCTACGCGGGCGAAACGCGGCCGTGGCAGCAGGGTGCGCGGCTGACGATGTGGGAGCTAGTGCGCGACGGCATTCCGGCCAAGCTGATTGCCGATTCGGCCGCATCGCATTTGATGAAATCCGGCGCAGTGCAATGGGTGATCGTCGGCGCCGACCGCATTGCGGCCAACGGCGATACCGCCAACAAGATCGGCACCTATCAGCTAGCTATTGCCGCGAAATACCACGGTGTGAAGTTCATGATCGTCGCGCCGTCGTCGACGGTGGATATGGCGACCGGCAGCGGAGAGGACATCGAGATCGAGCTGCGCGATGCGACCGAGCTGCTGAGTACCGCCGGGCAGCGCACCGTGGTGGACGGCGCGCAGGCGTGGAATCCGGTATTCGACGTGACCCCGGCGGAACTGATCGACGCGATCGTGACCGAGCGTGGCGTGATTGAACGACCGAACCCGATCGCGATGCAGGCGATGTTCGGATGGTAAAACTGCATAGGGAAATTTTTCTGTTTGCCGTTGGTGGCGTCGGCGGTCTGGTGATCGATACGGGCATCGTGCAGATGCTCGTTGGCCTCGCCGGCTGGAATCCCTACGTTGCGCGCGTGCCGTCGTTTCTTATCGCGGCCACCTTCACCTGGTGGTGGAGTCGAAATTACACCTTTGCCGATCGGCGCAGCGATCGATCGGCGCACGCCGAATGGCTGCACTGGATGGCGTTGATGAGCATCGGTGCCGCGGTCAATTACGGTGTTTACGCGCTTTTGTTGATGAACTTTCCGGTGCTTCACCGGTGGCCGGCGATCGGCGCGGCGGCGGGCTCCGTGGTTGCGGCATTTGTCAACTTTGCGGCCGCGCGCAGCACGCTTTTCAAAAGCCCCAAGGCTTCTGCATAAGTCATTGAAAGATAAGGTTTAAAACTTATCTTTCTGAGTCCATTCGTGGTACACTTCCGAGGTTGATTTCCAGTCGCCGGTATATGCGCTGCAAGCGCTCTTCCGGCGACCTTTTTTGCCCTCCAGGAAAGCTAATTCATGGCAGATCTCGCCAAAGAAATCATTCGCGTCAATATCGAAGACGAGATGCGCCAGAGTTACCTCGATTACGCCATGAGCGTGATCGTGGGCCGCGCGCTCCCCGATGTCCGCGATGGTCTCAAGCCGGTACACCGTCGCGTGCTGTTCGCGATGAGCGAACTGGGCAACGTCTGGAACAAGCCCTACAAGAAATCGGCCCGCGTGGTCGGTGACGTGATCGGTAAATACCATCCGCACGGCGACGCGTCGGTCTACGACGCCATCGTGCGCATGGCGCAGCCTTTTTCGCTGCGCTATCTGCTGGTCGATGGTCAGGGCAACTTCGGTTCGGTCGATGGCGACAACGCGGCGGCGATGCGTTACACCGAAGTGCGCATGTCCCGCCTCACGCACGAGCTGCTGGCGGATATCGACAAGGAAACCGTCGACTTCGGTCCCAACTACGACGAGAGCGAGCACGAGCCGCTGGTGCTGCCGGCACGCGTGCCGAACCTGCTGATCAACGGTTCGGCCGGCATCGCGGTCGGCATGGCGACCAATATTCCGCCGCATAACCTCAACGAGGTGATTGCGGCGACGCTAGCGCTGATCGAGGATCCGTCGCTGGGCGTCGAGGACCTGATGCAGCATATTCCAGGGCCGGACTTTCCGACCCACGGCATCATCAACGGGTCGTCCGGCATCATCGAGGCCTATCGTACGGGCCGCGGCCGCATTCTGGTGCGCGCTCGTGCCGAAGTGGAAACCGAGGCTAACGGTCGCGAAACCATCATCATTCACGAGCTGCCTTATCAGGTGAACAAGGCGCGGCTGATTGAAAAGATCGCCGAGCTGGTCAAGGAGAAGAAGCTCGAAGGCATCAGCGAGCTGCGCGACGAATCCGACAAGGACGGCATGCGCGTGGTGATCGAGATTCGCCGCGATGCGATGGGCGACGTGGTGCTCAACAACCTGTTCCAGCAGACCCAGCTGCAGGTCACCTTCGGCATCAACATGGT
>CAIKJM010000209.1 GCA_903827735.1 uncultured Rhodanobacter sp.
CAGGCGGCTGAGCAGGGCGACGAGGCGCTGCTGACGTCGCTGCTGCCCGTATCGGCCGGACTGGCCGATCTGCCGTCGGTGAACCTGGGCGACGCTCAGAGCATGGCCATCTCGCGCGGGCAGAAGATTCAGCTGGATCCTGCGCCGCGGGTTGGCCAGTGCGCGGCTTACGCCAGCGATGGTGCGCTGCTGGCGCTGATCGAGGTGGATATTCAGGGATTTACCCGGATCGTGCGCGGCTTCAATCTGCCGCCGAATTAGCTGATTTATCGTGATAATCCGCGGCGCACTTGTTGTAACAGCGCTGGGGTCAGTAGAATAGACAGGTTATTTAAACGCTTTCATTCATTTGGCGAAGCTTACGCAACGGCATTGGTGCCGCTATTGCCGTTTTTGCCGTTGCGTAAGCTTCGCATCGTCTTTCCAAGGAAACACATACTCATGTCACTCACCGTAGAACAAACCGGCAAAATCATTGCTGATTTCGGCCGCGTCCCCAACGACACCGGTTCGTCGGAAGTCCAGGTCGCGCTGCTGTCGGCCCGCATCGACCACCTGACCAGCCATTTCAAAGAGCACAAGCAGGATCATCACTCCCGCCGCGGTCTGTTGAAGCTGGTCAACCAGCGCAAGCGCCTGCTGAGCTACCTGAAAGATCGCGATCTTGCCCGTTACCAGACCCTGATCGAACGCCTCGGCCTGCGCCGGTAATTCAGCGTAGGTAGCCTGTGCGTTCGTCCTTGAACGCGAAGGTCAAAAAGCGGCCATCCATAGCCGCACCCCTCAATTCAGGACAAATCAACGTGGCAAAAGTAACCAAGTCATTCCAGTACGGTAGTCACGAAGTCACTCTGGAGACGGGCGAAATTGCCCGCCAGGCGTCCGGCGCGGTGATGGTCAGCATGGGCGGTACCGTGGTGCTGGTCACCGCGGTGGCGGCGACCAAGCAGAAGGAAGGTCAGGATTTCTTCCCGCTGACCGTGGATTACGTGGAAAAGTTTTATTCGGCCGGCCGTATTCCGGGCGGCTTCTTCAAGCGCGAAGGCCGTCCGACCGAGAAGGAGACGCTGACCTCGCGTCTGATCGATCGTCCGGTGCGCCCGCTATTTCCTGAAGAGTTCAAGAACGAAGTGCAGGTCATCGCGCAGGTCGTGTCGCTGAACCCGGAAGTTGACGGCGACATCGCCGCGCTGCTCGGTGCGTCCGCTGCGCTTAGCCTGGCCGGTATCCCCTTCAAGGGCCCGATCGGCGCCGCGCGCGTTGGTTACGCCAATGGCCAGTACCTGCTTAACCCGACCCACACCGAGCTGAAGACGTCGGACCTCGACCTGGTCGTGGCCGGAACCAGCGGTGCGGTGCTGATGGTGGAATCCGAAGCCCAGCTGCTGTCCGAGGACGTGATGCTCGGTGCCGTGATGTTCGGTCATCAGCAGATGCAGGTCGCTATTCGCGCGATCGCCGAGCTGGCCTCCGAGGCGGCCAAGCCGTCGTGGGACTGGAAGGCGCCGGCGCAGAACGAGTCGCTGATCGCCGCCGTGAAGGGCGCTGTCGGCAACAAGCTGGAAGAGGCCTTCCAGGTGCGCGACAAGCTGCAGCGCCGCGACGCCATCTCGGCGATCAAGGCCGAAGCGCTGGCCTCGATCAAGGGTCAGGCCGAAGAGAGCGGTTGGCATTCGGCCGAGCTGTCGAAGGAGTTCGCCGAGCTCGAATATCACACCATGCGCGACAGCGTGCTCAAGACCAAGGTGCGCATCGACGGCCGTCAGCTCGATGACGTGCGTCCGATCACCTGCCGCGTTGGCGTGCTGCCGCGCACGCACGGTTCGGCGCTGTTCACCCGCGGTGAAACCCAGGCGCTGGTGATTGCCACGCTCGGTACGACTCGCGATGCGCAGATCATCGACGCCCCGGAAGGCGAGTCGAAAGACCCGTTTCTGTTCCATTACAATTTCCCTCCGTTCTCGGTGGGCGAGGCCGGCCGCTTCGGTGCGCCGAAGCGCCGCGAAATCGGCCACGGTCGTCTCGCCAAGCGCGGCGTGCAGGCGGTGAAGCCCAGCATCGAGGAATTCCCTTACGTGGTGCGCGTGG
>CAIKJM010000210.1 GCA_903827735.1 uncultured Rhodanobacter sp.
ACCAGCGCGTGCTGCGGGTTGATCTCCAGCGTGGGCTTCGACTCGGGCATGTCCTGACCCGCCTCGCGCAGCAGGCGGGCGAGATGCGGAGCCATTTCGTAATCGCTCAACGCCAGGCACGACGGTGAGTCGGTGAGGCGAGCCGAGACCTTGACGTCGCCGACGCGATCGCCGAGCAGGTCCTTGAGCTTTTTCAGCAGCGGCTCGGCTTCCTTGGTAGCTTCTTCCTGCTTGGCCTTGTCGGCGTCGTCCAGCGGCACATCGCCCTTGGCAGCGCTCTTGAGCTTTTTGCCTTCGTACTCGCTCAGGCTGCCGATCATCCATTCGTCGATGCGGTCGAACATCAGCAGCACTTCGATGCCCTTGGCCTTGAACGCTTCGAGCTGCGGGCTGCCAAACGCCGCGGCGTAGCTGTCGGCGGTGATGTACCAGATCGCTTCCTGGCCGATCGCCATGCGGCCGATGTAATCGTCCAGCGACACGGTCTGCTGCGTGCCTTCGCCCTTGGTCGATGCAAAGCGCAGCAGCTTGGCGATGCGCTCGCGGTTGTTGGCGTCTTCGCTGATGCCTTCCTTGAGCGTGTTGCCGAAGGCCTTGTAGAAGGTGGCGAATTTCTCGGGCTCGTCGCGCGCCAGCTTTTCGATCAGGTCGAGCACGCGCTTGACGCAGGCCGCCTTGATCCGCTCGAGCTGACGGTTGTGCTGCAGAATTTCGCGGCTCACGTTGAGCGGCAGGTCATCGGCATCGACCACACCGCGCACGAAGCGCAAGTAGTTCGGCAGCAGCTCCTCAGCCGCGTCCATGATGAAGACGCGCTTGATGTAAAGCTTCAGGCCCTTGCGCTCGTCGCGCCCACCCATCATCAGGTCGAATGGCGGCTGCGACGGCAGATAGAGCAGCGTGGTGAAACTCTGGCTACCCTCGACGCGGTTGTGCGTCCAGGCGAGCGGCTCGTTGAAATCGTGGCCGAGCGACTTGTAGAAGCTCTTGTAGTCGTCGTCGCTGATGTCGGACTTGGGCTTGGTCCACAGCGCCGAGGCGGCGTTGATGGTTTCCCACTCGTCGCTGGGCTTGTTGTCTTTCTCTACCGGCATGCGGATCGGAAACGCCACATGGTCGGAATACTTGGTGATCAGCGAACGCAGCTGCCAGCGCTTGAGGAACTCGTCCTCGTCGGCCTTCAGGTGCAGCACGACGGAGGTGCCGCTTTCCGGCAGGGAAACCTGCTCCAGCGAATACTCGCCTTTGCCGTCGCTTTCCCACTGCACGCCTTCGCTCGCCGCGGCGCCCGCATGGCGGCTGCGTACGGTGACCTTATCGGCGACCACGAAGGCCGAATAAAAGCCCACGCCAAACTGGCCGATCAGGCGCGCGTCGGCTTTCTGTTCGCCGGACATGGCTTCGAGAAAACGGCGGGTGCCGGAGCTGGCGATGGTGCCGATGTTGGCGATCACCTCATCGCGCGTCATGCCGATACCGTTGTCGCTGATGGTGACGGTCCGCGCATCAGGGTCCCAGCTCACGTCGATATGCAGCTCGCTGCCAAGCGTCGCCAGCTCGGGGTGAGCTATCGACTCGAAGCGCAGCTTGTCGCACGCGTCCGACGCGTTGGAGATCAGCTCGCGCAGGAAGATTTCCTTGTGCGAATACAGCGAATGCGTGACCAGGTGCAGCACCTGGGCGACTTCGGCTTCGAATTTGCGGGTTTCGGTGGTGGCTGTTGCGTTCATGGACTATTGCCTATGGGTGACGTTTATCAAATCAATTAGTTAAAGGGGCGAGGGACGAGTGGCGAGGGCGCAAGCTCGAGGCAGTACGGGTACGCCGTCGCCCCTCGCCCCTAGCTCAACTCTTCTGCAAAGCAGCGATGCGCTCGTCCAGCGGGGGGTGGCTCATGAAGAGGCGTTTGAGGCCGTCGGCCAGTGGACCGGAGATGCCGAACGCGGCGATGGTGTTGGGCAGCGTGCTTTCGCCGTGGTTGACCTTGAGCCGCTGCAGGGCGGAGATCATCGCATTTCGGCCGGCGAACTGCGCGCCGGCCTGATCGGCACGGAACTCCCGCCAGCGCGAGAAGGCCGCCACGATCATCGAGGCGAACAGGCCGAACACGATCTGCAGCACCATCACCACCACGAAGTAGCCGATACCGCCGCCGCGGTTGTCGCGACCGCCGGACAGCCAGCTGTCGACTGCGCGACCGACGATGCGTGCTGCCAGAATCACCAGCGTATTGAGCACGCCCTGGATGAGCGTGAGCGTGACCATGTCGCCGTTGGCGATATGGCCGATCTCATGGCCGAGCACGGCCTTGATCTGTTCGCGATCCATCTGCTGCAGCAGGCCGGAGCTCACTGCGACCAGCGCGTTATTTTTGCTCATGCCGGTAGCAAACGCGTTCATTTCCGGAGCGTCGTAAATCGCCACTTCTGGCATGCCAATGCCGGCGCTCTGCGCGTGCTGGCGCACGATGTCGAGCAGCCAGCGCTCGGTCTCGTTCTGCGGCTGCGCGATCACCCTGGCACCGGTCGACCACTTGGCCATCCACTTGGAAATCGCCAGCGAGATGAAGGCGCCGCCCATGCCGAACACCGCGGCAAACGCCAGCAGTCCGCCCATACCGCCATAGCCGCGGCTCGCGGCCATCTGGTCGATGCCGAACAGGTGACAGACGATGCTCAGCAGTATCAGTACGGCGATATTGGTGAGCAGGAAAAGGGCGATGCGGCGCATGGATGTTTCTCGGGCTCGTTTGATGAGGTTAGATTTTGAGGAGATGAGATCAGGTAAAACGTTGCTGGAACAGCTCTCCCGGCATGTCTTGGGTTGCTTGTCATGATTCGGGGCGAAAGCCCTCCGTTTCAAGGATGGGACCGCGCGCCAGCGTCGCGGTTCAGTCGGCTGCGGCGCCGTGAGCGCGCTTCGGTCTCCCGACGAGGCTGCGACTTTGGCACTTTTCGCCAGCCCTTCACCGCGGCACTAGCAGTCTGTGGCCCGATGTTTTCCGCCTTGCCATCCGATCCGGGACTTTGCCATGAGTTATTTTAAAACAGCCAAGCTCACGGTCCAGTCGGCCGCCTCGGGTTTCAGCGATGACGAGCTGCTGACCCGCGCCGCGGCGCTGGCGTTCTATTCGGCGCTGTCGTTCGCGCCGCTGCTGGTGCTGCTGATCTGGCTGGTGTCGATGCTGCACAGCGGCTGGGACGTGCGTCTGATCAATGCGCTCAATGGCATGGTGGGACCGCGCGCAGCGGACGCGGTGAAGGGCATCATGGACAGCGCCAAGGCGCGGCCGCAGACCGGCAATATCGCCGGCATGATCGGCCTGCTGGTAACGCTGTTCGGCGCGTCGGCCGTGTTCGCGCAGCTGCAGGGCACGCTGAACCGCGTGTGGCGGGTCAAGCCCAAGCCCGGCGCGGCCGTGGGTCAGTGGGTGCGCACACGGGCACACGCGCTGGCCCTACTGATTGGCATCGGCTTTCTACTGGTGATCTCCTTTGTGCTCAGCGGCATCATCGAAGCGGTGGTTCCGGGCAACACGCTGGCGTGGCTGATCATCGAAGACGTGATTTCGACGTTGGTGTTCGTCATGGTGTTCGGCGCGATGTACAAGGTATTGCCCGACGCGCTGATCGAGTGGAGCGACGCGCTGGGCGGCGGCCTGCTCACGGCCATTCTCTTTATCGTCGGCAAGTTTGCCATCGGCCTGTACATCAGCCACAGCAACGTCGGCGGCGCGTACGGGCCGGCTGGCGCCTTCGTGGTGCTGCTGACCTGGGTGTACTACTCCTCGATCATCGTGCTGATGGGCGCCGAACTCACCCGCGGCCTGGCCGACGCGCGCGGCAAGCCGATTCGGCCCAGCGCCCACGCGGTGGAAATCGAGGCGACGCCGGCGGAGAAAGCCAGCGCTACGGGGACGGCGGCTTGAAACATCCGCAAAGCCGGCGCTGGTCAATCGCCCTGCGTGGCGATAGCGTTGATATCCGCTGCTTCCAATAGCGGCTTGGATGCACCGCGGCGCACGACGGCCAGCATCGCCTGGCCGATCACCTCAGTGGTCAGAATTGTCGACGGCATCAGCGCCCGCAGCAAAGGCAGCAGCGGACGCGTCAACGAATAAAAGATCTGGTACGACGAGGTCTTCGAACGCACGCCGCGCAGCGGCTGGATGATGCCCGGGCGGAACATGTAAGCCGCCTTGAACGGCAGTCTAAGCAGCGCGTTCTCGGTACGCCCCTTGACGCGCGCCCACATGCTTCGGCCCTTTTCCGTGCTGTCCGTACCCGCGCCTGACACGTAGACAAAGGTCATCTGCGGATTGAGCCGCGCCAGCGTTGTCGCGGCGGCCAGCGTGATGTCGTAGGTGAGATGGGAATAGTCCGCCTCGGTCTTGCCAGCGGACGTGACGCCGAGGCAGAAAAAGCAGGCATCGAACCCTTCGAGCTGCGGTTCGATCGCGCGGTAGTCGAGCAGATTCTTGTGCACCACGTCGCGCAGTTTGGAGTGCTGCTGATCCAGCGCCGTACGCCCCACGCTCTGCACCAGCGACACATCCGCCGCCTGCAGGCATTCGATCAGCACGCCCTGCCCGACCATGCCGGTGGCACCAAACAAGAGAACTCTCACGCGGTCACTCCTCCATTTTTACCTTGCGCGGCATGCATTGCAGTATGCGATGAAGCCGAACTTTCCACGCGCACGGTTGCCGTCGGCGCGGACGCTGCGCCTACACTACGCCGATGACGTATCGCGGCCGCTTCGCTCCCTCACCGACCGGATTACTGCACTTTGGCTCGCTGGTGGCAGCCTTGGGCAGCTGGCTGTGCGCACGACATGCCGGCGGCCAGTGGCTGCTGCGGATGGAAGACATCGACCCGCCGCGCGAAGTCGGCGGTTCGGCGCAGTCCATTCTCGCCGCGCTGCCCGCGTTCGGCCTGGTCGCCGATGAGCCGGTGCTGTTCCAGTCCCAGCGCACGGCGGCCTATGACGAAGCGTTTGAAAAACTTCGCGCCGCCGACCGCGTCTTTCCCTGCTGGTGCAGCCGCAGCGATCTCGCAGCCGCAGGCGGCATACATCGCGATGGTCTGTGCATCGCCGGACCCGATGAAACACGGCCGCCCGCGTGGCGGTTGTGCGCGCCCGACAGCGACGTATTGTTCGAAGATGTGCTGCAAGGCCCGCAGCGTTACAACCTGCGCGAGGAGGCCGGCGACTTCGTGATTCGTCGCGTCGAGGGCATCTACGCCTACCAGCTGGCCTGCGCGGTCGACGATGCCTTTCAGGGCATCACCGACGTGGTGCGTGGCAGCGACCTGCTGGATTCCACGCCCCGGCAGATCTGGTTGCAGCAGTGCCTTGGTCTGCCCACGCCCGCGTACTGGCATTTGCCGCTGGCGTTGGATGCCGAAGGGCATAAGCTGTCCAAGTCGGAGCAGGCGCATCCGCTCGATCCGTCGGATCCCATGCCCGCGCTGCGCAACGCGCTGGCGTTTCTGGATATTCCCGTCACGCACGCGGTAAACCGCCCGGCCGAACTGCTGGCCGAGGCGCTCTCGATATTCGATCCCGCGGCGTTGCCGCACTGCAGCTCCCGTTGCGCTGGCTGAATCGGTAGAAACCTCCAGATAGCATGTCGCGTTCGTATTGGCGGCGGTTGGTGTATAAATCCCGGTGGGGAATCGCGTGGAAGCGACGACGCGTTTAGCCATCTAATCAACGCAAGCATCTCCAGCATCTACTTTTTGGCCGGCATCGGCTCTTAGGATTATTCATGACGCAACGTACGGCCTTCATTACCGGCGGTACCGGTGGTATTGGCAGCGCGATCGTCCGGCACCTGGCCGGACAAGGGCACCGCGTATCAACCAATTACCGCGATGCCGAAAAGGCCGAGGCTTGGCGCGTGTCGATGAAAAACGAAGGCATCGACGTCTGCCTGGTGCCAGGCGACGTCTGCGACGCCGTGGCGTGCGAAGCGATGATTCGCGCCGTCGAGGAAAAGTGTGGCCCGGTCGAGATTCTGATCAACAACGCCGGCATCACCCGCGACACCACCTTCCACAAGATGGACTACGAGCAGTGGACGGCGGTGATCAACACCAACCTCAACGCCTGCTTCAACGTCACCCGCCCGGTCATCGAGGGCATGCGCCAGCGCAAGTGGGGGCGCATCGTGCAGATCAGCTCGATCAACGGCAAGAAAGGCCAGTACGGCCAGGCCAACTACGCGGCGGCCAAGGCCGGCATGCACGGTTTCACCATCTCGCTGGCGCAGGAAAACGCCCGTTTCGGCATCACGGTAAATACGGTGTCGCCCGGCTATGTAGGCACCGATATGGTGATGGCCGTGCCGGAAGACGTGCGCGAAAAAATCATCGCGCAGATCCCGATGGGACGGCTGGGACGGCCGGATGAAATCGCCCATGCCGTGGCGTTTTTCACCGGCGAACAGTCCAGCTGGATTACCGGGGCCAATCTGGCCATCAACGGTGGTCATCACATGGGCTGAGGCCTGGCGGGATGGAGTAGCGCCCCGCGACTTCATACCAACCCAATCACTTCTTTTCGAGCAGCTTTTCCAGCACCTTGCCGACCGCGGCAAAAGCGAACGCGCCGGTGACATGCGTAGCCGCGCCCAGGCCGCCGCCACAGGCCAGATTCAGCGGATCGCCGCCCGGCGGCCGATTGCCGGAGACCGTGCCGTCGGGCTGCGGGTACTGCACGTTCTGCAGCGAATAGACGGCCGAAACGCCGAAGTAACGATCCGGATTGCGCGGAAAGTTGAAGTCGGCGCGGAGCTTTTTGCGGATCAGGCTGAACATCGCGTCGTGCTCGGTACGCGCCAGGTCGCGCACGCGGATCTGTGTTGAATCGGTGCGCCCACCGGCTGATCCCACGCTAACGATCGGCAGCTTGCGACGACGGCACCAGGCGATGGTTTCGAGCTTGACCCGGAACGCGTCGCAGGCATCGAGCACCACGTCGTAGCCACGATCGAGCAGCTCGTCCAGCGTGGACGGCGTGAGGAAGCGCTCGATGCCGTCCAATTTGACGGCCGGATTGATCGCCAGCGCGCGCGTGGCGATCACGCCCACCTTGCTCTTGCCGTACTCGCCATCCAGCGCATGCAGCTGGCGATTGGTGTTGGAGACGCAGACCTCGTCGGCATCGATCAGGGTCAGCTTGCCCACGCCGCTGCGTGCCAGCGCCTCGGCTGCCCACGAACCCACGCCGCCGATGCCGATCACGCAGACGTGTGCCCTGGAAAGCTCGGCCACTGTGCCCACGCCATATAAACGTTCGACGCCGGCAAAACGCTCGATGGGAAACGTTTCGGCGCTCATGCGGACCGGCGGCGGGATGGAAACGACATGGACGGCAAAAATCTCACTGGCGTGGCCTGATGTGTTGAATCGTGCGGCGTGGAATAGCCATTTTAGCTTGCGGCGTGGATGGAACGCGCCGCGGCGCGTTATTCTCACGGCCTTGCCCGACCGACGTGGAAGCGAACCGATGCGCGTAGCCTTGATGATTCTGCTGGGACTGGTGATCGGCATCATTGGAACGGCCAACGTGATGAGCACGCTGGCGGCGCGTAACCCGATGCCCAAGGCCGTGATGGCGACCATGAACTACCATATGGACGCCTTGAGCCAGGCGCTGAAGGCCAAACAGTGCGGCGCTGCCGGCATTCGGCGCCATCTGGAACGCGTGCAGTCGACGGGCACCGACATCGTGCCGACGTTCGGCATTCCCGATCAGCCGTTTACCGACGCGGCGAATATGCTGCAGACGCGCGTTGCGCAGGCGCTGCAGTCATCGCCGGCCGACTGCCCGGCCCTGGCCGCAGCGGTGAAGTCCGTCGGCGAGGCGTGCAAGAGCTGCCACGACAAATACCGCTGAGCGCAGTCCCCGGCGTCAACTGCGAGGCCGCTTGCGCTTAGAACTGCAGCTTGCCGCGCAGCATATGGCCATACATCACCCAGTCGCCCTGCAGGCTGTACAGCGGGTGCTTGAACGTGGCGGGCTGGTTCTTCTGATAAACATAGTGGCCGATCCAGGCGAAACCGTAGCCGGCCACTGGCATAAGCCACAGCCAGCGCAGCTGTGCGGTAACCACCGCGAACACGGCGATAGCCACGACCAGACTGCTGCCGATGAAATGCATGCGCCGGCACATCCGGTTGCTGTGCTCGCTGAGATAAAACGGATAAAACTCGCTGAAACTGGCAAAGCGGGTCATGTCGAAACTCCACGATCAATCGGCCACGCAAGCATGAACTGGCCGTACGCCCCGGGCAACGAGCGCTGCAGCATGCGCTCGCGTAAGCAGTGCGAAGGCCGAATAGGCCTCCATCAACTCGGCAGCGGAATGAACTCCTGTTCGTCGCCCGGCACCGGCACGTAACGCCCGGCGGCCCAGTCCGCCTTGGCCTGCTCGATGCGTTCGCGGCGGCTGGCGACGAAGTTCCACCAGAGGTGACGCTCACCGTCCAGCGGCGCGCCGCCGAACAGCATCAGGCGGCTGTCTTCATTCGCCAGCAGCGACGGCGCGGATGATCCGGCCTGCACCGCCATCTGCGTGGCCGTGAGATCGAGCTCGCCCCAGCGCACCTTGCCCTCGACCACGTAGATGCCGCGCTCGGCATGCTCCGGCGGCAGCGACAGTTCGGTGCCCTTGGCCAGCTTTACCTCGAGCAGAAAAATCGGTGCGAACACCTTGACCGGCGAGCGTTCGCCATAGGCATCGCCGGCAATAAGGATGGCCTCGACGCCTGGGCGACTGATGCGTGGCAGCTGGTCGCGTTCGTGGTGATGAAATTCGGGATCGACCTCGGCATCGGCCTGCGGCAGCGCCACCCAGATCTGGATGCCGTGCAGGGTCTGGCCATCGCGCCGCTCGTCCGGCGGAGTGCGCTCCGAGTGCACAATGCCCTTGCCGGCCGTCATCCAGTTCACTTCGCCCGGGCGGATGTCGGTCAGGCTGCCCAGGCTGTCGCGATGGCGGATGGCGCCCTCGAACAGCCAGGTCACCGTGGCCAGCCCGATATGCGGATGCGGGCGCACGTCCATGCCCTTGCCCGCGGCGAAACTGGCCGGCCCGATATGGTCGAAAAACACCAGCGGCCCGACGTGACGCGCCTGCTGCGCCGGCAGCAGGCGGCGCACGGTGAAACCGTCGCCGAGATCGTGTACGCGGCCTTCGATCAGCGTCGGCTCGATTTGCATGCTTATCCTCTGCGGCTCGATGACAGTTACCAGGCTCGACCGTATTGCACCGGCGGCGTCAGCTTCCCGCCGAGCTCCTTGGCCGCGCGGCGGGGGAAGTAGGGATCGCGCAGGCTTTCGCGCGCTGTGAGCACCACGTCGGCCTCGCCATGGGCGATGATCGCCTGGGCCTGCTGCGCTTCGGTGATCAGGCCGACCGCGCCGGTGGCGATCTCCGCCTCGCGCCGGATACGCGCCGCAAAGGGCACCTGATAGCCCGGGCCGAGCGGGATCTTGGGGTGCGCGAGCGTGCCGCCGCTGGAGACGTCGATCAGATCCACGCCCAGCGGCTTGACCTGCTTGGCCAGCTGCACGCTCTCGTCGATATCCCAGCCGGTGCCGTGCTCGGCCCAGTCGGTGGCCGAGATGCGCAGCCACAGCGGCAGCTCGGCCGGCCACACGTCGCGCACCGCGGTGATCACTTCGCGCACGATGCGGCTGCGATTTTCGAAGCTGCCGCCGTAGTGATCGGTGCGCTGGTTGCTCAACGGCGACAGAAACTGATGCAGCAGATAACCATGCGCCGCGTGCAGCTCGACCAGCTGGAAACCGGCCGCCAGCGCGCGCTGCGCCGTGGCGCGAAAATCGGCGACCACCTGCTGGATACCCGCTTCGTCCAACGCCTGTGGCGTATGCCAGCCGGCGTCGAAGGGAATCGCCGACGGCGCGACCGTGGTCCATGGCTGTTGATCGGCCGCCAGCGAACCGCCGCCTTCCCACGGCCGCTGCGCGCTGGCCTTGCGCCCGGCGTGCGCCAGCTGTACGCCAGCGATCGCACCGCTGGCGCGGACGAACTGCACGATCGGCTTCCACGCCTCGACCTGGGTCTCGTTCCAGAGGCCGGCGTCACCGTGGGTGATGCGGCCCTGCGCCGATACAGCAGCCGCCTCGGTGATCACCAGCGCCGCGCCGCCCACCGCACGGCTGCCCAGGTGCACCAGATGCCAATGGTCGGGCAGGCCGTCGGTCGCCGAGTACTGGCACATCGGCGAAACCACCAAACGGTTAGGCAAGGTCAGGCTGCGCTGGGCGAAGGGGTCGAACAGATTCATGCGGTGCTCCCGGGGAATGTATTGGAAAGAGGGATACAGAGATCAGTTGATCAACATGCAGGCGCTTTCGCGCGGTATCAACCGGCGCTCGTGCAGCGAACATCCTCCTACCGTGCCAATGCTTCGCCTCGCCTACACGCCGAGCGAATGCACCCAGTCCGCCACGCGCTCGACGATTGGCGCTGGCGCCTTCATCCAGCTGAAATGGTCGGCCGGCTGGCCGTCCAGATCGTTAGGCGCCAGCACGAAAACGACGTTCGGTGACTGCGGCATTTTGCCGAGCAGCCACTCCAGCGATGCCTTGGGCACCAGCCAGTCGTCGCGCAGACGCAGCGCGAAGATCGGCAACTGCAGGGCGGCGAGGAGTTCATCCAGATTCTGCGACATGCCGGTCGCCGAATAGCGGCCGCTGCGTGCGCTACGCGCCCAGTCGGACGTGAGCCCGCGCGCTTCGTTGCCGGCAAAGCCGATGCGCCGCCCAGGAAGGTAGCCACGAAGATTCGCCGCCACGGGTGCAAGCATGCAACCTATCTTGATCAGCAGGCTGCGTGGATAGGCGCGCCAATACGGTGCGCCACTGGCCACCAGGGCGATGCCGGCATAGTCGTTCTGATGCAGCGCGGCATATAACGAAGCAACCTGGCCACCCAAGCTATGTCCACCGATTAGACGAACCTTGTCAGGCCAGCGCTTCTGAAGGGCCGACATGGCGGGCGGAAGGTCATCCAGCAACAGCTCCCGATAGCCCCAGTTACTGCGGCGGCTGGCCCGACGATCGCTGGAACAGATC
>CAIKJM010000211.1 GCA_903827735.1 uncultured Rhodanobacter sp.
CCGCTTTGACGCCGCGTTCAGACTCGTTTGCTCAGTCTCGCGGATATGACCGAGCAAGACGACGATGCGTCGAGCCCACACGGCTGGCCACACTTCGACACCGGCGAAACGCTGGCCTGGGACGGCGACGTCGCGCGCGCCCGCGCGCTCCAAACCGAACTTGCGCATCGCGTGCGTCTTGAGGACGACTATCCGCCGTTGCGCCTGCTAGCCGGCGTCGACGTGGGCTTTGAGGAGGACGGTGCGATCACAAGGGCCGCCGCCGTGCTGATCAATGCGCAAACCCTGCAGCCGCTGGCGGAGGTCATTGCCCGACGGCCGACGCGGATGCCGTATATCCCGGGGCTGCTGTCGTTTCGCGAGCTGCCGGCGGTATGTCATGCGTTGGCGAAACTGCCGCAGCCGCCGGATATGATTTTCGTCGACGGTCTTGGCGTGGCGCATCCGCGCGGTCTGGGCATTGCGGCGCATCTGGGCGTGATCACCGGTCTGCCCACTATCGGCGTGGCCAAATCGATTCTGGTCGGGCATCACGCCGAACTGGGACCACTGCGCGGGGATCGCACCGACCTTGTCCATCGCGGTAAACGCATCGGGACCGTGTTGCGCAGCAAGGATCGGATTAAGCCGCTGATCGTTTCGCCCGGGCATCGCGTGAGTCAGGCCAGCGCGCCGGATCTCGTGCTGGCCTGCTGCACGCGTTACAAGTTACCCGAGCCGACGCGGTTGGCCGATCGCCTGGCGTCGCGGCGCGATCGATCGGGACAGCAAAGCCTTTCGCTGGGCTGATCCGGATATTCAAGCCTGCACGTCCGAGATTCGCCAATGGGTGTGCGGAAGAACCGCGTGAGTTTCGCCGCGAAGGCCCCATATCCGTCACCTCGGCCATGACGCGCTTCAATCACAATGGGCGCCTGCAGCTTACGGAGCACCCATGATTTTCCGCTGGTTCGAATCCCTGATCGACGCGTTCAAAGAGCCCTCCGACGGCATGCCGCCGAAGCAGGTGTGGCGTTTCTACGCGTTCTATCTGCGCCAGGTGTGGCCGGTATTTCTGGCGGCGATCGTGGTGGGCTTCGGCGTGGCGATCGTTGAGGTATCGCTGTTCGGCTTTATCGGCAGCATTGTCGACATGACCAAGGGCGTGCCTGGAGTGGATTTCTTCCGCCTTCACGGACGCGAGCTGGTTCTGATGGGGCTGGTGGCGCTGGTAGCGCGGCCGGTGTTGAGCAGCCTGCACGACCTGCTGGTGAATCAGGCGATCGTGCCGAGCCTGACGAACCGCATCCGCTGGCAGAACCATCGCTACGTGATCCGGCAGAGCCTGGGCTTTTTCCAGAACGACTTTGCCGGGCGCATCGCCAACCGCATCATGCAGACCGGCTCCAGCCTGCGCGAGTCGGCGGTGCAGATCGTCGATGCGCTCTGGTACGTGACGATCTACACCGGCAGCGCGATCGTGCTGTTTGCCAAGGCCGACACGTGGCTCGCAGTGCCGCTGGTGGTCTGGCTGCTCGGTTATATCGGGCTGATGGGGTATTTCATTCCACGCATCAAGCAGCGGTCGTGGCTGGCGTCCGAGGCGCGCTCGAAAATGATGGGCCGCATCGTCGACGGTTATAGCAACATCCTCACGCTGAAGCTGTTTGCGCATACCCGACGAGAGGAGGCCTACGTGGCCGACGCGATGGGCGAGCAGACCGGCAAGCTGCGCAACATGACCCGGCTCACCACCGCGATGGATGCCAGCATTACCATCCTCAACGGCTTTCTGATCGTGGGCACATCAGGTCTGGCGATCTGGCTATGGAGCGAGGACAAGGTCACCGTCGGCGCGATCGCGCTGTCGACCGGACTGGTGATCCGCATCAACAACATGTCTGGCTGGATCATGTGGGTGGTCAACGGCATTTTCGAAAACGTGGGAACCGTGCAAGACGGCATCACCACGATTTCGCAGCCGCGCGCGGTGCAGGATAACGAGGGCGCGAAGCCGCTGGCGGTGACGCGCGGCGACGTGCGC
>CAIKJM010000212.1 GCA_903827735.1 uncultured Rhodanobacter sp.
CTTGTTGCCTTCCGGATCGATAACCCAGGCGAACTTCCCGTACTCCGAATCGTCGATCTTCTCGAGTACGTGGCAGCCTTCGTCGCGCAACACTTTCACCAGCGCATACAGGTCATCCACCCGGTAATTGACCATGAAAGACGCCGTGCTCGGCGCGAACTGATCGCCCTCCGCCGAACCGATCGACCACACGGTGGTTCCCGCCACCGGCATACCTTCGTCATCGGTCCAGGGAAATGCCGTACCGCCCCACGTCTGGACATCGATCCCCAGATGGCGCTTATACCAAGCCTGCAATGCCACAGCGTCCTTCGCCTTGAAGAAAATACCGCCAATGCCAGTGACTCGTTTCATGAAACCTCCGAGGTTGGTAGAGATGAGGGGCGTCGGTATTTTCGATAGCTGCGTCTGCATCGAGCGGCAGCGGAGCCGGCCGTTTTGTACAAGTCGTTAAGTTTGCCTGCTGACAGTTTGCCACGACGCACCGCAGCGGTTCGCTAGCTGAATAATTAGCTTTAATGGGCTGTCAGTACAAACGTGGAAGCTTCATGGGGCTCTGCCCAAGCGTAATATACGCTGCGCTTCAGCGATGACAGCCTCAATGTCGTTGGAGAGATTGCCATTGGCCGCCATTGACTGATGATCACCTGCGATGCCTGACTGAAGATCATCGAGCAGACTCGGGCTGATTCGTTCAAGCCGCTGCAATAGAGCTACAAGAATGTACCGACAAGCGGCGGCCGTGACCTGCGGATCTTCCTTTTTCATCTCGGCGAGTCTCCCGCTGGTCTTCTAAGAGCGAACGCTTGAATTGAGCGGCGGCGTAGCTGTCCGCCTTGATGTTTTATCAGGCCGCTCACGCGGCATCATCGCTGCCGGTTTCGTTGATGAGCTGATCGATCTCGAACGGGTCGAAGTATAAATTTGCCAATAGTGAGTAGTGGTTCGAAGCCATTAGCGCCGGCTGTTTCCGCCCCTCTGCGACTAACTCGCATAGATCCCGTACCGGGGATACGCGTCGGACGTTCAGTCTTAGGATTCAGCTCGCCAAGCGGGAGCGTCTAGCAGATACACGAGCGGCTTCTAGATGACAATGGCATCGATGAGCCGCGGCTCGGCTATTTCAGTTCTAAGCAGACGAAAGCATGCCCTTGGAAATGACTCGCACTCCGCTGCGAACCCGAAGTTTGCGTTTCCCATTGGGGACAACGGCGTGACGATCAATGCAAACGTCAGGGCGTCACATTCAACAGTTCGACATCAAACACCAGCGAAGCGCCCGGCGGAATCGCATCGCCGGCGCCGTTGTCGCCGTAACCGAGCGATGCGGGGATAAGCAGGGTGCGCTTGCCGCCGACGCGCATGCCGGCGACGCCCTGGTCCCATCCTTCGATGACCTTGCCTTCGCCGAGGGTGAAGGTGAACGGTGTGCCGGTGTCGAGCGAGCTGTCGAATTTGCTGCCGTGGTGGTCCTTGGCATGTTGGTCGTAGAGCCAGCCGGTGTAGTGCACGACCACGTCCTTGCCGTTCATCGCCATCTTGCCGGTCCCGACTTTCGTGTCGATGACAGCGAGCTTTTGCACTTCGCCCTGGGCATGCGCCTGCGGGGATACGCTGCAGGCGGTGATGACGAACATGGCAAGCAGGGGCAGCAACCAGCGCATGGCTTGATTCCTTGGTTAGGTGTCGTTTGGATGAAAGAGATGGGATCAGGATCGATCGCATCGGCGCGCGCCAGGCGCAACCAGCGCGCTATTGTTCTAGAAAACGCCGCGGCGCGGAAGTCGCGAGCGGCTTGCTCAGCCGACGGTTTCGGCGACGCCCATGCGTTGGATCGGATCGATCGTCACCGACTCGGCGTCGTTCATCAGCTGCAGCTGGCCGTCCTGGATCAGGGCCTGCAGACGCATGCCACGTTGCAGCAGCGGCAGCAGTTCGGTCACGGTGGCAGCTGGAATGTCGAGCACGGTGAGGTTTTTGTGGCGCGCCAGCGAGGCGCCGACCTTGCTCCACCAGATATCGGCCGTGTTGCCGCCGTAGTTGATCACCACCACCTGGCGCGAGCGGCCGCAGGCCTTGCGGATGCGCGCCTC
>CAIKJM010000213.1 GCA_903827735.1 uncultured Rhodanobacter sp.
CTGTGTGCAACTAGGGTTGCGTCAGGCGTGGTCACGACGATCAAATCATCGACGCCAACGGTCGCTATGAGATGGCGATCATGTGAACGAAGCAGAGAGTTACTAGTGTTCACAGCAATCGTGTCGCCTTCACACAGATTACCCTCTCCGTCTCTTTTTCCGCTCATCCACAAGGCGTCCCACGAACCGATATCACTCCAATCGCATTTGACCGGGACAACGACGGCTCGGCGGGTCTTTTCCATGACGGCATAGTCGATGGAATTATCAGGAACCTCGGCGAATAGTGTGCCGTCCAAGCGAACGAAATCGAGATCTGCCACAGCATTATCATAGGTTGATCGCACGCTTTGGAGCATGTCGGGCGCATGCTCCGCAAGTTCTTCCAAATAGCGTGCCGCCTTGAATAGGAACATGCCGGAATTCCAATCGTAGCTGCCATTTGCCAAGTACGATTCAGCTTTCGCGACATCAGGTTTTTCGACAAATTGCTCTACGTGATATGCGCCGTCACTAACGGCGTCAGCGCGACGAATATAACCGAACCCCGTTTCTGGGCGATCTGGGCGAATGCCAAAAGTTACCAGCCAGCCTTCCTCTGCTAGTGGGCGAGCACGACCGACAGCGTCAGTAAATGCGCCCGTGTCACCGATGAGATGGTCTGCGGGAAGGACCAGAAGCAGCGCGTTAGCGTCTTGCTCAAGCGCCTTGAGCGCCCCTAAAGCAATGGCTGGAGCCGTGTTTCTTGCCAGAGGTTCTAGCATGATTGTCGCTCCCGCTATCCCTGCTTCGAGCAATTGCTCCGCCGCCATGAACCGGTGGTCTTCGCTGGCAACAACAATTGGCGCGACCACCTCCGGCAATAAAGCAGCGCGTGCAATAGTTTGTTGAAACAGGCTACCTTCACCGGTGAGTGAAAGAAACTGTTTGGGAAGATTCTTGCGTGAGACGGGCCAAAGCCGCGTACCGCTGCCTCCGCTGAGGATAAGAGGTATCAACATAAATTGAATTGTCCTTTAGCTGCTATCTGGTCCATTACTCGAACTAAACCATCCTGCCAGCAAGGCAGGTCGAAACCAAAACGATGCACAAACGCTGATTTGTCCAAAAGAGACCACGCCGGACGCGCGGCGGCAGTCGGGAAATCCTTCGTTTCGATTGGCAGAATAATGGGTTTTTGTTTGAAAATTCCGCGTATCTTCGCCAGGTCAAAGATGGCATCCGCGAAGTCATACCAGGTTGTACTGCCACTGGCGACTACATGGTACGTCCCGGACGTTACCGACAAATCTGTCTGCAGCCACCGATCGAGTGCTGCGAGTGTCGCATGCACTATCAATGCGGTGTCGGTTGGTGTTCCGTGCTGATCGGAAACGACTCTGATTTCGTTCCGCTCGCTTCCCAACCTAAGCATAGTCCGCAAAAAATTATTGCCGTGCGCCGCGTAAACCCATGACGTACGCAGAATCAGGTAGTCCGCGCCGCTATCGCGCAACGCCAACTCACCTAGCAGCTTGCTGCGGCCGTATGCGCTTAGCGGCGCTGTTTGCGCGCTCGTGGAGTAGGGAGTTGATTGATGACCGTCGAATACGTAGTCGGTGGAATAGTGGATAACTTTTGCGGCGTGCTCAGCAGCCCACTTTCCAATCACTTTCACCGCTTCACCGTTGACTGTATCCGCCAGGGCCTGCTCTGTCTCAGCCCGATCAACAGCAGTGTATGCGGCTGTATTGATAATGACGTCAGGCTGAATACCGTCAAGGACTGATATCAAACTATTAGGCTTGGAAAGGTCGGCTATCTCGCAGCGTTCGCCATTTGCCGAGACACCTGTACGATTGGCCGAGCATAAGACGCCAAGAGATGCGAGCTCGCCGTCGTCAATGAAGCTACGTCCAAGCTGTCCGTTCGACCCAAGAAGTAGGATCTTCACGACTTGTAGACCGGCAGTCGATGCGCTGCAACTTCTTCTAAAAAAGGCGCTTTCGCGTCCTTACTTGAAAGTAAAGGATCGCCGCTTGGCCAGTCAATGCCGAAGAATTCATCGTTCCACCGAACCCCAGCATCCGCTTTTGGGTCGTACAGGGCGGTGCATTGGTAGGTGAAGGTAGCAAACTCCGATACGACGCAGAAACCGTGGGCAAAACCCTCGGGTATCCAGAAATGTCGATGGTTGTCAGCTGTGAGCATGACTCCAAGCCACTGCCCGAAATTCGGCGAACCTTTGCGGATGTCTACCGCAACGTCAAATACTTCACCTTCAAGGACGCTGACCAGCTTGCCTTGCGGATTAGGCCATTGATAATGCAAGCCTCGTAGTACTCCCTTGGCCGAACGGGAAACGTTTGACTGAACAAAATCACCGCTGATCCCCGCTTCTCGATATCTCGCCTTGTTA
>CAIKJM010000214.1 GCA_903827735.1 uncultured Rhodanobacter sp.
GCAAGACCCTGCGTGAAACCGCACTGGCCGGCATCGAGCAAACCCAGTTTTTCCCGGCCTGGGGCAAGCAGCGCCTGCAGAAAATGATCGCCGAGCGCCCGGACTGGACGCTGTCGCGTCAGCGCCAGTGGGGTGTGCCGATGGCGTTCTTTCTGCATAAGGAAACCGGCGCACTGCATCCGCGCAGCGCCGAGCTGCTCGACCAGGTGGCCGATCGCGTCGCCGAGGGTGGCATCGAGGTGTGGCAAAGCCTCGATCCACGCGAATTGCTGGGCGACGAAGCGGATCTGTACGAGAAAAATCGCGACACGCTGGACGTGTGGTTCGATTCGGGCACCACCCACTGGCACGTGCTGCGTGGTTCGCACGCCGACGTACTGCGTTTCCCGGCCGATCTCTATCTGGAAGGCTCGGACCAGCATCGCGGCTGGTTCCATTCGTCGCTGCTCACCGCCTCAATGCTCGACGGCCAGCCGCCGTACAAGCAGCTGCTGACCCACGGCTTCAGCGTGGATGCGAACGGCCGCAAGATGTCCAAATCGCTGGGCAACGGCATCGAGCCGCAGGACATCATGAATCGCATGGGCGCCGATATTCTGCGCCTGTGGGTCTCGTCCACCGACTACCGCAACGAGATGTCGCTGTCGGAGGAAATCCTCAAGCGCGTTGCCGATACCTATCGCCGTATCCGCAATACCGCGCGCTTCCTTCTCGGCAACCTCGACGGCTTCGATCCCGAAAAGCATCTGCTGCCGGTGGAAGACAGCCTGCTGCTGGATCAGTGGGCCGTGCAGCAGGCTTGCGATGTGCAGCAGGGCGTAGTCGCCGCGTACGAGCGCTACGACTTTCCCGAGATCGTGCAGCGCGTGCAGAACTACTGCACCAACGAACTCGGCGCGCTGTATCTGGACATCACCAAGGATCGGCTCTACACCATGCCGACGGACAGCCACGGCCGACGCAGCGCGCAGAGCGCGATGTACCGCATCGCCGAGGCACTCGTGCGCTGGCTGGCGCCGGTGCTCAGCTTTACGGCGGAGGAGATCTGGCAACAGCTGCCGGGCAAGCGCAGCGACAGCGTGCTGTTCGAGACCTGGTACGACGGTCTTGCCGCCAAACAGAATGCGCCGGAACAGCGTCGCTACTGGGCCGACCTGATGACGCTTCGCGATAGCGCGTCGCGCGTGCTCGAAGGCATGCGCAAGGCCGACCAGATCGGCGCCGCGCTGGAAGCGAAGCTGACCATCTATGCCGATGACGCCCTGCATGCGCGTTTGACCGAAGCCTCGGATGAACTGCGCTTCTTCTTCATCACCTCGGAATTGACGCTGGCCTCGCTCGAGCCGCATCCGGCGGATGCGGTGAAGGTGGAGCTGGAGGGGGCCGACGTCTGGATTTCAGCCGAGGTCAGCCCGGCTGAAAAATGCGTCCGCTGCTGGCATCGCCGTGATGACGTGGGCAGTCATGCCGAGCATCCGGAACTTTGCGGCCGCTGTATCGGCAATATCGAAGGCCCAGGCGAAAACCGCCGCTGGTTCTGATCGGCGAGATAGTGGCTACGCTGCCGCCGTCGACCGCGGCGGCGTGGCGACTTACGAATGCGTCGCCGTCAACGAATCGGCCTTCATCCCTTTGACCCACCTTCAGGTACCGACGACCGTGAGCATCAAACCCAATGCGCTGGTATGGCTGTCACTATCCGCCCTGGTTATCGTGCTGGATCAGTTGACCAAACTCTGGGCGGTGCAGGCGCTGCAGCCGACGGGGCTGCAGCATCCGGTCATTCCCGGGCTACTCAATTGGACGCTGGCGTTCAACACCGGCGCGGCCTTTAGTTTTTTGGCGGACGGCGCGGGCTGGCAGCGCTGGTTCTTCGTCCTGCTGGCGCTGATCATCAGCGCGGTGCTGGTAGCTTGGCTGGCGCGCACGCCACGTCGCGATTGGCGCACGGCCATGCCGCTGGGCCTGATCGTCGGCGGCGCGCTGGGCAATCTGATCGACCGCCTGCACGCGGCGCAGGTGACCGATTTCATCCAGGTGTATTTCCATCAGTGGAGCTACCCGGTCTTCAATATCGCCGACTGCGGCATCACCGTGGGCGCGGTGATGCTCGTGGCGTTTGGGCTGTTCGCCGGCAAGCCAGCGGGCGGCGTGCGATAATTCATAGTGAGCTTGGTTCCTGCAGCGGCTGAGC
>CAIKJM010000215.1 GCA_903827735.1 uncultured Rhodanobacter sp.
CGAGATCTCGCTGGGCGAGACCATCGGCACGGCGACGCCCGCCCGCATCCTCGCCATGCTCGAGGCGGTGCGGAAGAAGGTGCCGGTAGAAAAGCTGGCGCTCCACTGCCACGACACCTATGGCCAGGCGCTGGCGAACATTCTGGCGTGTCTGGAAGAAGGCGTGCGCGTGGTCGACAGCGCCGTCTCCGGTACCGGCGGTTGCCCATACGCGAAGGGCGCTACCGGCAACGTCGCCAGCGAGGACGTGATCTACATGCTGCACGGCATGGGCATGACCACCGGCGTCGATCTCGACCAGATGATCGCCACCGGTGCCTGGCTGGCCGACCAGCTGGGCAAGCAAACCGCGAGCCGGGTCACCCGCGCACGCACGGCAAGCTGACCCAACCCTCCCACCTAAAGATCCTCTTCATGCCCTCTCCGTTCTTGATCCGACCGATCAGCGCTGGCGACAACGCCGCCATGGCCGCCGTCATCCGCACCGTCATGCCCGAGTTCGGCGCCGACGGCCCCGGCTTTGCCATTCACGATACGGAAGTGGACCATTTGTACGAAGCGTATACCCAGCCGCACAGCGCCTATTTTGTCGTCGAGAACGACGGCGCGGTGCTCGGCGGCGCAGGCATCGCGCCCTTACAAAACGGCGAGCCCGATGTGTGCGAGCTGCGCAAAATGTATTTTCTGCCGCAGGCCCGCGGAACCGGCGCGGGCACCGCGATGATGCAGGCATGTCTGGCGGCGGCGCGTGCCCGCGGCTTTCGCCGCTGCTACTTGGAAACGCTCACCGGCATGGACGGTGCGCAGGCGCTCTACGCGCGCAGCGGTTTCCGGCAAATCGATAAACCGATGGGTGGAACAGGACATTTCAGCTGTGACCGGTTCTTCCTTCTCGATCTCTGACGAACGTCAGGCAAGGCCAGCGTGAAAAGGAACAAGTCGATTCTTGGAACTGAGGTGTCACCGCGACGAGTCTATACAGTTCAGACGGAATGCCAATGCTGAGGGCCAGCCAGCCATGATTCGCATTGCCCGCGATGATGACGCTGCCGCGATCCATGCGATTTATGCGCCCTCGGTTTTGCATGGAGCGGCCACCTTCGAAACCGCGCTACCAGGCGAGGACGCTATGCGCGATCGCATCCGCGCGCGATTGCAGAACTATCCCTGGCTGGTGTGGGAAGAGGACGACCGCGTGCTGGCCTACGCCTATGCAGGGCGCTTTCGCGACCGCGCAGCGTATGACTGGATCGCTGAAACCTCGATCTACGTTCATGCCGATGCGCAGCGCCGCGGTATCGCGCGCCGGCTGTATGGCACGCTACTTGAGGTCATGCGGCTGCAGGGCATCAATCAGGCGGTAGGCGCTATTACCCTACCCGGCGCGGCCAGTGTCGCCATGCATGAAGCGATGGGTTTTGCGACAGCAGGCGTGTGGCACCAATGCGGCTACAAGCTGGGGCAATGGTGGGATGTGGGGTTGTGGCAAAAGGAGCTGCAGGTGGTACAAAACCCACCAGCTCCGGTGACGCCTTTTGCTCGGCTAGCCGCTTCGCTCGATTTCCATAGGTACGTCCGTAGGGAGCAACCAACGGTTATCTGAGGACGTAAGCGTTATGCCATGAAA
>CAIKJM010000216.1 GCA_903827735.1 uncultured Rhodanobacter sp.
CTGTAGACGGCGAGCCTCCTTGCCGCCTTTCGTTCAGCCTCTAGCCAAGGCGGTATTCGCCGCCGCGTTCCAGCGCGCCCTGATAGGCCGGCATGGCATGTATGCGCTGCAGGAACGCCCATAGCCGCGGCGTACTCTGGGCATTGAGTCCGCCGCGCGCGGCGAACGCCTCCAGCGGAAAGCTCATCTGGATATCCGCGGCACTGAACGCATCGCCGGCGAACCAGGGGCTCTTGCCGAGTTCGCCCTCCAGATATTCGAGATGCAGCTTCAGCTGTGGATCGACAAAACTGTCCTGCACCTTGCGGGCGATTCCCTTGGCAATGGGTTTGACGAAGAACGGCACCGGCGTGGTTTCTACACGATGAAATACCAGCTTCAGCAGCAGTGGCGGCATCGCCGAGCCCTCGGCGTAATGCAGCCAGTAGGTGCAGCGCAAGCGGTTCGGCGTGCCGGCCGGCGGCAGCAGGCGAGCTTCGCCATATTTTTCGGCGAGATATTCGATGATCGCGCCGGATTCGGCCAGGGTGACGTCGCCATCGGTAATGACCGGTGACTTGCCCAGCGGGTGAATCTTGCGCAGCTCCGGTGGTGCCAGCATCGTCTTCGCATCGCGCTGGTAGCGCTTCACTTCATACGGCACGCCAAGCTCCTCCAGCAGCCACAGGATGCGCTGCGAGCGCGAGTTGTTGAGGTGGTGAAGAACGATCATGGCGATTTCCAAAAGACTGAATGTGATGAGATGTAGTGAATCAGGCCCTGGCCGACGACGAAGTGAATTCGCGTCGAATCGGCTCGCTGCAAAGACGCTGGATGATCCAGCCGAACAGAATGATGAAGACGACGGCAGAGATCACACCGAAGACGCGCGTCACTGCGATCATGCTGTCCATCATCGGCAGCATCTGAGCCATCTGTGCTGCCTGCGCTGCTTGCACCTGCGGCGAAAGATAAGCGGACGACAAGGCAGGCGATCCGGGTCCGAACTGCATCTGCATCATGGTGTGCTGCATCGGTCCCACCACCCACCACTGCATGGCAGCCATGGCGAACTGGTAGAGCACATCAAAACCCAGCATCACCAGCATGAGCTGACGTCCCCAGTCTTTGCGCCACAGCAAGCTGATCGCGGCGATCAGATGGAGTACGGCGATCAGCAGCAAACCAAGGCAGAGTTCTGCGGCGTGATCGAAGAGCCATTGCTCGAAGGGAGAAAAGTGCGGCGCGTCGGAAGCCCCGGCCATTTGCTGACGCAGCATGGGCAGTATCACCTTCGGCAGCAGCAGGCTTTCCAGCAGCAGCGCGAGCGTGGCAAAACTAGACAGGCCGATGAAAATCCAGGCCACCACCGTGACCAGCATCGAGCGTTTGACCGGAATGGGTGGTGGGATAGACATCATCGAGTCTCTACTGGACGTGGGCGGAGCATGACGATTCCATGTGCTGCTGACAATCCGTCAGGCTCGGTCTGCCGGGCACTCACAGCGTATCGGTAGCGCCTTCCACCGTTTCATTCTGCAGGCGTTGGCGCCGACGTAAGGTGGGAAACATCACCATCCAAAGGCCGACTACCACCAGGGTGCCGACGCCACCGAGCACGGTAGCGTGCACGGCGCCCATCCACGCGGCCAGCATGCCGGATTCGAATTCGCCGAGCTGGTTGGAGGTGTTGATGAAGATCGCATTCACCGCACTGACGCGCCCGCGCATTTCGTCGGGCGTATCGAGCTGCACCAGCGCGCCGCGGATCACCATGCTGACCATGTCAAATGCGCCCAGCGCAAACAGTGCGGCCATCGACAGCCACAGCATCGTCGACAGCGCGAACACCAGCGTCGCCACGCCGAAGCCGGCCACGCAGGCAAACATCGTTACTCCTACGCGGCGCTCCATGGTGTGCTTCGCCAGCCACAGCGACATCAGCAGCGCGCCGACCGCAGGCGACGCGCGTAACAAGCCCAAACCCCAGGGACCGGTATGCAGAATGTCCTTGGCGAAGATTGGCAGCAGCGCCGTGGCGCCGCCCAGCAGCACGGCGAACAGGTCCAGCGAAATCACGCCCAGCACGTCCTTGCGCGCGCGGATAAAGTGCACGCCAGCGAACAGCGTTTTTAGCGTCGCCGGCTCGCGCCGCGGCGGCGCCTGCTCGTAGCGCAGCTGGCTCATCATAAAGGCGGCGACCAGATAAAGAATCGCCGAAACTACGTAGACCACGCCCGGGCCGGCGACATACAGGAAGCCGCCCAGTGCCGGCCCCATGATCATCGCCGCCTGGCCGGCCGAGCTGTTGATCGCCATGGCGCGCGAAAGGATCGCCGGCGGCACCAGGGCCGGCAGCATCGACTGCAGCGCCGGAAACTCGAACGCCTTGGCCACGCCGATCACCAGCACCAGCGCGAGAATGCCGACCTCGTGGATGTTGTGTGTGAGCGTCAGCGCGGCCAGCGCAGCGATCGCCACCCATTCCACAATCTGGCCAATCAGCACAATGCGGCGACGATCGAACTGATCGGCCATATGCCCGGCCGGCAGCGCCAGTAATACCGAGGGAATGAACTGCACCAGCCCGATCAGGCCCAGATCGAACGCGCGGCCGGTAATCGAATAGATCTGCCAGCCCACCGCCACCGACAGCATCTGGAAGCCGAAACTGGAGGCGATCCGCGCGAACCAGAAGGCGACGAAGGCGCGGTGGTGAAAGAGCGAGTCCGAACGTAATGGGCGAGCTGGCATCGAATGTCCTGGTCAGTCTGGACAGTATCGTGCCTTCGCGCTGGCCGGCATAGCGCGACAAATCGTCAGTGCCGGCACCGGTGAATAAGGCAGCCACCACGCAAATAAGGAGGTTCTACGTCCAAGCCTTATTTCATGCCGGCGGCCAGCATAGCAGTGGCTTCGGACAGCTTGCCTTCCGGCAGCGGATTGAGCCCGAAGAGCGGCCTGAGCCAGTGCATGCGCCGGATCAGGCACTCGTGCAGCACCGCGCAGCCGACCACCGTGCCCAGCAGAATCAGCAGCGGTTCGGCCACGGGTCCCAGGTGCAGCGGCATCACCCGCCAGGCGAAAAACAGCAGCAGGCTCTGATGCAGGATGTACCAGGGATACACCGCCTCGCGCGCGTACGGCAACCAGCGGAACGGGCGATTGAGCAATGCATGGCCCCAGCCGAGTAAGGCGGTGATCGCGATCCACGTGTAGCTGTAGCGCAACCAGACATTGAGCAACTTGAGCGCGACCAGCACCGCGTAGTTATGAATGGTGGAATCGATGTACTGACCGGTGAATTTGTCGAGGAACAGGTACAGCGCGAAACAGCCCAGCGCCGTCGCCAACGAGCGCCTGCGCAGCCGCGCCAGTTCGGCCCACAGCGCGGCGTCGGTGCCCAGCAGGTAACCGTAGAAGAACATCGTTGCGTAGAGCGCCAGTGCGTACCAGTCACCGACCAGTGCATGGGTTTCGGGATAGCGCCAGGACAGCAGCATGCCGTACGCGAACAGGGGCAGCACCGGATGTACCAGGAGGCTTGCACCACGCAGCTTGAGGCAGCTCGCGCGCAAGCGCTGGCCGATGCGCGACTCCAGCGCGGGCAGCAGCGCCAGCAGCAGCATCGTGTAGACCCACAGGTACGGCAGGTACCACAAATGCGCCCAGTTCAGCCCGTAGTCCTTGTAGCCGTGCGTCCAGTAATGCACCAGGAAGGCGCCGAAGCCCGGCGCGATCATCCGATCGGTCAACCCCGCCACGTACGACTGGATCGGAATCACCGCCAGCATGCCGAAGATCAACGGAACCAGCAGGCGCCACGTGCGCTTCCACGCCAGTCCGGTCAGCCCGGTCCTGCCGCGCATGAAATGGATCGCCAGCCCGGAGATCATAAACAGCAATTCCAGCCGCCAGCGATTCACGAACAGCATCGGATATTGCAGCCATGTAGCGAGGTAATGACTGTGCAGCGGCATGCCGTGCCAGTCAGCGACAGGCGCCACGTACAGCATGCCGAAGTGATAAAAGATCAGCAGACCGAAGGCGAGTACGCGCGAGGCGTCGATATCGTGGCGGCGGGTCATGCGGAATTCTCCGGTGGAAAGTGCGCTCAAGCTGGCGTGCTTTCGTCCCACCGTGTTGCCTCAAGTGATTGATGGACCGTTAATAGTGACAAACGGTAGGCTGCTGGGGACGAAGCCCGGAGCAATCGGCAGCGTTGCCCGTAGAATTGCTGCATGACGAACCAAGCCGCTTTCGACTACCGCGATTTTCAGCGCTGGCGGCGCCTGTTCGAGATCGGTTTCTGGCTGCTGCTGTACGGCTTGGACGCGACGCTCAACAGCGTGACATCGACGATCGATCATCCAGGGCTGCGCGCATGGCAGCCGTGGTGCTGGGAATGGAGCAGTGCGGTGCTGTTGCTGGCACTGGTTCCTGCAGTGATCGCGCTGGAGCGGCGCTGGCCGTTTCGGTTGACTACATGGCGACAGTCGCTGCCGCTGCATCTGCCGGCCAGCGTACTGTTCAGTCTGGTCCACGTCGGTGGCATGATCGCATTGCGCAAGCTCGCTTATGCCTATGCCGGTTCGCACTACGATTTCGGCCCCTGGTGGCGCAACTTCGGGTACGAATACCTCAAGGACGTGCGCAGCTATTTCGGCATCATCGCCACGGTCTGGCTGTATCGGCTGGCCCTGCTGCGTCTGCAGGGCGAAGCGCGGCTGCTGGAGGCGCCGGACGATGGCCCACCGGTGGAGCCGATCGAGCGACCGGAACGTTTTCTGGTGCGCAAGCTGGGCAAGGAATTTCTGATCAACGCGCGCGAGATCGAATGGCTGCAGGCCTCGGGCAACTACGTGAACCTGCGCGTGCGCGGACGCGACTATCCTCTGCGCACCACCATGGCAATGATCGAGAACCGGCTCGACCCGTCGCGTTTCGTTCGTGTGCACCGCAGCTATTTCGTCAATCTGGACTACCTGGCCGAGATCGAGCCGCTGGAAACCGGCGATGCGCGGCTGCAGCTGCGCGACGGCGCGAAAATTCCCTGCAGCCGACGCTACCGAGGCGCTCTGCGCGACCGGTTCGGCGAAGCGCCGGTCACGGTAGCCTAGAGCGGCCACGGTTGCACGAAGCTCCCGGCTGGCTCCACTCTAGGCGCCTGCCATTGATGGATGCCTGCCGATGAAGCCGCTTCACTATCGATCCTTGCCCGCGCTGTTGGGCGCGACCTGGCTGCTGGCGGCTTGCTCGCCGCAGAGCGGCCAGTCGACGGCGCCCGCCGCGCCCAACCCACAGCAGACGGCGAACGCCGACGCGGCGGACAAGCTCAGCACCTATCACGAGCTGTTGCGCATCAAGAACGACGAGATGGTGGTGTCGATGGGCCACGACATTCTCGACCACTACCCGAACACGCCCGCCGCTGCCGAAGTGGCGCAGAGCCTGCCGGCGATCGAGGCGCGCTACAAGGCCGCCAGCGAAAAGAATCGGCTCGCGGCGCTGTGGCTTTATCAGGTCTCACCGATGGAAGGCGGGACGCAGTCCACCGCCACTATCGACAGCAGCGAGCCTTCGGGCGATGGTCGCGTGCGGCTGGTGCTGCGCCGACACACGCAGTGGGGCCAGAACGCCTTTCTCTACGGCGAAGGCCACGGCTTTGTATGCCGCGCCAACTGCACCATTCCCACTACGGTCGACGGCAAATCGGTCGGCATCAAGGCTTTTGCGCCCACCACCGGCGAGCCGGCGCTGATGATTCGCGACGACAAGGCGTTTATCGCCATGCTGCAGAAAGCAAGAAAGATCACCATGAATGTGACTCTGGTCGACGGCGAGAAAAAGGAGGCGCTGGTTTACGAGGTCGGTGGGTTCGATCCGTCGAAATGGGCCAGCGTGGGCAAGAGCAAGAAAAAATAGCGGCCACATCGGCTCTGGTTCAGGTGCTGCTGGGCCTGAGCGGATTACAACAGCTTAAAGATGGTTGAACGTTGCACGCACAGCGTCAGCCGGCCAGTCGCTGGCGCGTTGTCGGTTAAGCACATCACCTCGTATACAGCGGAGATTCGCCATGAAGAGCTGGTTTTTTATCGCGGCATCGGTGACCGCCGGGCTGCTCGTCGCTTGTTCCAATGTGCCTTATGCCAAGCGCAACAGTGACCGTTTGGCCGCCTATACGGCTGCCGCCGGCGCACCCGTGAAAAGCTTTCATTTCTTTAGCCCGCTTTACTCGTGGGAACCGCTAAGTGACACCCAGCTAGTGGTTTACACCAAGTACAAAGAGGCCTACCTGCTCGATCTGGATGCCTGCGCCAATCTGCAGGTGACCAACGGCATCGGGCTGACCTCGAATCTGGGACAGGTCCAGGTTCGGTTCGATAAAGTCATCACCCGTTCTCCCCGCATTCCCTGCACCATCTCGCAGATACGGCCGATCGACATCGCACACCTGAAGGCCGTGCAGCAGGCGCAGCGGAAGATCGAGGCTGATCCGCGACCGGCCACCTCGGGGGCGTGACCACAATCAGGCGCCAATAGCTCGCTGGCGGAGAGGCTCAGTGCAGAAACAGCTTCTCGGTCATGCGCGCCAGCGGTTTTTCCAGCGCCGATAGCAGTCGGGGCGGCAGGTCCAGCGGCTTGAGCAGCATCTTCACCGTCATCTCGGCCGGCAAGTGTCGGCGCAGCA
>CAIKJM010000217.1 GCA_903827735.1 uncultured Rhodanobacter sp.
CAGGCGGCCTGGAGCTTGGCGGGCAGACTGTGGACGGGGCGGATGTCGCCGGCGATCGAGGCGATCTGGCCGGTGCTGACCACGTCCTGACGGATGGGGAGCCGTAGAGTTGACGACAGCATGGTCAGGGCTACGGCGGTATCGAGTGAGAAACCGTCAACCTCCAGCCCCAAATCCTGAACCGACGCTGCCGCAAGATTGACGATCGACAACTCGAAACGGCGCTGCGGCAGGCGCGCGGAGAAACGGCAAAGTAAGATCCGCCACACCGAGCTGCTCGCCACGCATCCGCCTCGATAGTTACGCCATCAGTGGCCGGCGTTCGCCCCACGGCCGCGCCTGCTCCAACTGCGCGGCCAAACGCAGCAGCATCGCTTCGTCGCCAAAGCGCGCCACAAACTGCACGCCATACGGCAGCTCCGCACCGCCCGCCTGCGCAGGCGCCCAATGCAGCGGCACCGACATGCTCGGCGTGCCGGTGAGGTTGGACAGCTGGGTGAACGGCACGCGCTGCAGGCTCGTTGCCACCAGCTGATCGACCATGCCGCTTTTGAAAAGCAGCTTGCCCGCACCGAGCGCCAACACCACCTTCGCCGCCACCTGCTGCAGCGGTGGCGTGGCCAGTTCGCCGATACGGTTTGGCGGCTGCGCCGCCGTCGGCGTGAGGTAAAGATCGTAGGTCTGATGAAAGCGGCCGAGCGCGCGGGCGTAGTCGTTCCAGCGGCTGCGCTGATCGACGTATTCACCGGCGCCGAGCGTGCGGCCCAGCAGCGCAAGCACTCGTGTCTCCAGCTCGAACGCCTCGTCGCTCGCACCGGTCAGCCGCTTCGCCTGCGCGATGTTGGCCGCCGCCTGACCGAAATACATGGTGATGAAACTGCGCGCCAGCGCGTTGCCGTCGACCTCGGGCTGCGCCGGTTCCACATCGTGTCCAAGATCGGTCAGCATCTTCGCCGTGCGCATCACCGCCTGCACGTATTCGGGATGCACCGGCGTGCCCAGCGGCGATATCACGCTGTAGCCGATGCGCAGCTTTCCCGTCGGTCGCTCTATCTCTTCGGCATACGTGCGCTCGGGCGGCGCGATCGCAAACGGAACGCCCGCTTCAACGCCGGCAATCGCATCGAGGATGCGCGCCGAGTCGCGCACGCTGCGCGTGAGCGCATGCTGGCTCGATGCGCCGTCCCAAAACTCGCCGTGCGTCGGCCCGCTCGGCACGCGGCCGCGCGAAGGCCGCAGCCCAAACAGACCGCAATACGAGGCAGGAATCCGGATCGAACCGCCGCCGTCCGACGCACCCGCCGCCGGCACGATACCCGCGGCAACCGCCGCCGCACTGCCGCCTGACGAACCGCCCGGCGTGCGCTGAAGATCCCACGGATTGCGCGTGGGCTCGTCCCAGATCAGCGGGGCCGTCTCACCCTTGAAGGCAAACTCCGGCGTGGCGGTCTTGCCGAAGATCAACAGCCCGGCATCGAGAAAACGCTGCACGATCTCGGCATGCTGCGTGGGCATCCAGTGCCTGAGCGCCCTGCTCCCGGCCGTCGTCGGCACCCCGGCGTAATCCTGCGCAATGTCCTTCAGCAAGAACGGCACGCCCGCGAACGGCCCGTGCAGCGGCAGCCTCGCCCGCTCACGCGCCAGCGCGTCCATCGGAATGCAGATTGCGGCGAGCTTCGGATTCACCTCCGCCGCTCGCGCCAGAGCGGCCTCCAGCACTTCAGCTGCCGACACATCCCCGCGAGCGATCAGCGCGGCCAGACCCGTAGCGTCGTAATCGAGGTATTCGTTGAACATGCGCAGTCCTTTTGAGGCGAGGTGCGGCGAGCGTCAGGTTACCGCGGTACGACCACCGCCGGACTGAGATTGAGCTTGGCAGACCGCCGTGCAAACCCACGATCGTCAAACGACGCTAGGTAGCGGCACTCGGCATAGCTGGCGTGATGCAGCGCGTCGGCGAAATCGAGCCCGGCCGCCTGATTGCTCAGCGCCTGCGCCACGCGCTGCCGATCCTCGATCTCGATATGCGGTTGCGCCAGCAGATGGTTGAAAACTTTGGCAATAGCCGCGGCGCTATAACCGTAAAAGCCTCGCAGTACCCACTCCAGCTCAAGCAACACGGTCTTGCATACCGCCAACGGTCGGCCAGCGTCGATCAGCTCGGCCGCCAGCGCATGCTGGCGCTGTTCGGTCGCATCGTCGCTGGCCGGCTCCACGTAATAGCGCGCCAGTACATTGGCATCCAGTCCGGTGATGTTGCGCATCCTTTTGCCCCTTCAGTACTTTCGATCGCTGGTGTGGTCGGTATGACTGATCAGCGTTTTTTGCCGAGCAGGCTGGCCACGTCGAAATCGGGCGGCACAGCAGACCGCTTATGTTTCAGCATGCCGGCACCACTGCTCTGCACGGCAGTGTGAGCATGTACTACCTGCAGCTCGGCGCGATCGCCCACGAGCGCAAAACGCACCCGGCTGCCAGCACGAATGCCCAACCGCTGTCGCACCGCCTTGGGAATGGTGACCTGGCCCTTGCTGGTTACCGAAAGTTCGTCCATCGACGTCGCCCCCAAAAGTATTACCTGGTAAGGATATTATGAGCATGCGCCGAAAAAAACAATCGAGGCCGAGCAGGCAGGTTCATACGTGCCATATCGCCGGCCATCGTGGTTGCATACCTCAGAACCCCGCATAACTTGTCAACTCAAGCTCAACTTCGTTTGGCACATCACATGGCATCTCATATCCACTTTCGATTCCGATGATGATGGCACCGCAAAGAAAGCGCCCCGACATGCGGGGCGTTTTCTTCCTAATGGCGGCAGTCACCGAATAATCGAAGACGACGCACCGTGCACATACACCCATTCCCGTCGTTCCATGTCGTAGACAACGTCACGACGTCGCATCGCCCGTCTTGCCGGGAATCGGAGGTTCGCTGATCGGCCGCTCGGGTTCCACGTCAGGCGTAATCACCGGCGCTTTTTGCGGATCGCTGGGCTCAGGCGTGGTCGGCGATGGTGAGTGCGGATGCGGAGTCGGTGGCTCTTCCTTCGGCGGCGGAAAGTCGGGGCCGTTGGGATCGGCGGGGGGATCGATCGGTTCGGGGTGACGGGGAATAGGGATGTCACAGGGTTGCTGCTGAGTCACTGCGTTGCTCCTCGGCCGCTTGGGCCAGATGATCGATTAGTCGGCTTGCTTGCGCGTGCGCGCCGCCTTCTTGGCAGCGGCGGATCGCCCGGCTGCGCCCTTGGTTTTCACCGCTTTCTTCGCCGCCGCCGAACGTGACGCGGCCGTGCGTTTCGCGCTAGCCTTCTTGGCTGGGGCGGACAGCGCCTTCGTCGACGCCGCGCTATGACCTTCCTTCTTCAGCGCCTTGGTCGTCGCCTCCGAACGCGTAGCCGACGGCTTGTGCGGATGCTCCGCCGCCTTCTTGTCCTGCGCGGCCTTTTTCTTCACCGTCTTACTGA
>CAIKJM010000218.1 GCA_903827735.1 uncultured Rhodanobacter sp.
ATCTCGTGGCGGAGCCGGCCGGCGCGCTGGCGCTGGCCGGACTCAAGCAGTATGTCGCCACACATGGCGCTAGCGACGGCGCGCTGGTGGCGGTGGTCTCCGGTGCCAACATGAATTTCGATCGGCTGCGCTTCGTCGCCGAGCGCGCCAGCATCGGCGAACAGCGCGAAGCGGTATTCGCGGTCACCGTGCCGGAGGAGCGCGGCAGCTTCAAGCGGTTCTGTGCCGCCCTAGGACAGCGCAGCATCACCGAGTTCAACTACCGCATCGGCGATGCCGCGTCGGCACATATTTTTGTGGGCGTGCAGATCGGCGCGCGCACCGACCGCGAGGCGCTGCGCGCGGCGTTCGAGGAACAGGATTTCGGCGTGCTCGACCTGACCGACAACGAACTGGCAAAGCTGCATCTACGCCACATGATTGGCGGACGTTCCGCGCTGGCCAGTGACGAGCAGATCTACCGCTTCGAATTTCCCGAGCGGCCCGGCGCGCTGCGGCGCTTTCTCGAGCACATGCACCCGGACTGGAACATCAGCCTGTTCCACTATCGCAACCACGGCGCGGACTACGGCCGCATCCTGGTCGGTATCCAGGTGCCGCCGCACGAGCGCGCCATGTTTCAGCAGTTTCTCGGCACGCTGGGTTATCCGCATTCCGATGAGAGTGAAAACCCGGCGTATCGGCTGCTGCTGGGATCGTGAGCAGCCATGGAAGGCGCGTTTAGTCGGACGTATCCGCGGTAGTACTGTCAAACGGCGCCTTCGCCGGTTGGATACGCATGCTGCGAAGGAACAGCGCCAGCTTGCGCGGATCCGCACTTGCCTTGGCTTCCAACGGTGAACGTGGCGAATCGAAGACGAAGCTCACGACCAAATTTTTCTGCCGGGCAAACGTCGCCGATGGAATAACTAACGTCGTCGGCGGTTTGGCCCGGTTGCTGTCGAACGACCAGTGGCCAACCACCATGCCATTAACCTGCAGGTCCACACCCAGCCGCGGAAACGGCGCAGGAAGATAGGGCAGCACGTCGAACACCACGCGCAGATCATCCGAGGCGTCCGGCACGTGAAATGCCAGAGTCGACGACGCGCCGTCCGACGAGAACCCCGTATCCTCCTGCCCGCTCCAGCCGCTAGCCAAGAGCGCGGCACCCTTTCCATCTTTCGCGAAGCTTATGATCTGATTGAGCGGCACGGGTGAATAGTCGACATCGCCCTGCCGATGCAGCGCATCCGAACCAACGGCGTTGAACCAGCCGGGCGCGACAATTGACAGTCCATCCACGATGCCAAAGCCGGTCGCCGCAGGAAACAGCGTGGGCTTTTTCTCCAGCGTCTGCAGCGTATCGAAGGGCACCACATAGATACTGTCCGGCTCGGCGCGCCCGGAGAGCAGCTCGGCGCGGCGCTGCATGGTCGAAGGCAGCGCAGCTGATCTGCCTTCGCGCTCGATCGGATCCACGACGAACCCGTACAGCCCGGCGGCATACCGGTAGTCATTGACCAGACTGGCATCCGCACCGGGACTTGCGAGATGCAAATGGGTGTACCGGGCGCGCGCCTGCCGCCAGAACGGCGAGTCGAGCGAAGGGAAACCCTCGGCCTGCGCGCGCGCCGCGAAGCCGCGCTGCGTGGCGTGCACATAAGGCATCACATCGATCAGCTGGAGCATGAGCACCGCCAGCACCGCGTAACCGATCATCCGCGCGGGCAGCCTCAGCAGTCCACGCAGTGCCGCAAGCACCAGCAGGTAGTACGCAGGCCAGAACAGCCGTCCGGACGCACCAAGCTCAATCAGCGCGATGGACATCGAGCCTGCGAAAAGCTGGTGCGAGCCCCATGCCACCACGGCTGACATAGCCAGCACTGTCAGCATGATGCTGGCGATGACAAGGCTCTTGTCAGGCGTGACCGATGATGTGTGACTCAACGAGTGCTGGCGGCGGGACATAAGCCAGGTGGCCATCGCCAGCACCAGTGCGGCCAGCACGCCGAAACCGAGATAGTTGAAGTCCTCGACCTGACCCGGCGCGGCCAGCGCGGGTGCGGGCATGCGAAACGGCGCTTGGCCCAGCGGAAGGAGCGGCGCGAACACGTTCATCGAGGGGACGCCAAACCGGTTGGCTGCCACGGGCGATAGCACGAAATAGCCGGCCAGCCACATCAGCGCTGCGCTCCCTGCCAGGGCAGCGACCATCCACACTACGGCTCTGGCAATCGCGTGACGGCGCTGCACCGCATGCGCCAGCCACATAGCCAGAACCATCAGCGCCAAACACCCCTGCACCAGCATCGCCAGCCAAAGCAGCGCTACCCATGCGACCGGCCGACCCTGCGCGCGGTTGGCGTAGTACAGATAAAACGCGGCCAGCACGATCCACTGCGCGGCCAGCGCGGGGTCGGTCTGCACGCGCGCCAGCAAAAGCGGACTCAGCAAAAACAGCAGCACACCGCCCGACAGCAAGGGCATTCGCTGCGTAAACAGCGCCAACAGTCGATAGGCAAAAAAACCCTGCAGCGCGTAACACGCAAGCAGCCACAGCCCAAAGTACTGGAAATTGGCCGGCAGCACGTGGGCAAAAAGTTTGAAGAAGAATGCCAGCAGTGGAATGGATCCAGCCGCCGCCAGCGATTGGGGCTCGAAGCCGGTGACGTGCAGCACACCCGGCGGCCATCTCCACGGCGAAAGTCGAAAAAAAAGCCACCCAAGATAGCCCGTAGACGCATCGCCGCTAGCAATCCAGCCCAGTCGAGCGGGATTGAGGACGGAACTGCCGGCAATTGCGACGAACACCATTGCGCCGAAGATGGCGGCAATCGGCGGCATCGTTCTTGGCCCGACGAAGCGACCAATCGTGACCACCGGTGATTCGATTTCAATGATTTTCGACATTCGGCGATTTGGCGAGCTATCGATCTTGCGGGAGTCGGCGATTTCATCATTGCATCATGGCGCGGCATTTGGCGCCAGCGCGTGCGCCTCTCGACGGGGCGCGCAGACCGAGGCCGGTCAACTAGTAGAAGGCCCAAAACCAGCAAGTGGCCCACGATTCGTGCCTTCAAATATCCTGCATCCTCACTTCACTCTCGCACGGTGTTAACGCCGAGGGCGGCAACCTCCGAACTCCATTGACCCGACGGAGCACCGCAATGCCAGGCAACCCGATGAATCCGCAGCCGCCCTTCGCCGAGCCGGGCAAAGGCCTCCCGGAGCGTGAGATAGACAGTCCCGGACATTCGCATCCTGAACTGGACGCTGATCCGGATCCGCTGGAACCGGATACCGATGACGACCTGCTTTGAGGTAGTTCACCATATCCCGCATGCATTGAGCCCCGCGTTCAGGCAGCCCAATCGGGACTAGTAAGATCGGGCTGCCTGAAGCACGTTGAGCGCCATCGGTAGTGGCGCCATCGTTACTGTTGCTAAGACGTCGCCCCGCGCGGTCGCCGGGCGTGCCGAGCGACTGCATAGGCCTCTACAGACTGTAGCGCCAAGCTAGACTGTCGGCATGTCACCAAAGCCCCGCAAACGTCAGACGCGCAACGCAGCACCCTCGCCCGGTTCGCGCACGCGGCCGGGCGCCGCTAGGACCACAGAAAAGAAACCGCCGCGCCCGGCCGACAGCTCGACGCGAGCCACGCGCGTGCTGAACTGGCTGCTGCAAAAGCTGCCGCTGCGCTATCGCGAGAAGGCACTCGACTATCTGGTACTGACCCGCATGGATCGCCCGATCGGCGCGCTGCTGCTGCTGTGGCCGACGTGGTGGGCGCTGTGGCTGGCCGCCGGCGATTTTCCGCCGTGGAAGCCACTGATCATCTTTACCCTTGGCGTATTCGCGATGCGAGCCGCCGGCTGCGCCATCAACGACTACGCCGACCGCAAGCTTGATCCGCAGGTCGCGCGCACTGCAGGGCGACCGATCGCCAGCGGTCGCGTCACGCCGCGTGAGGCGTTGATCGTGTTTGCCGTTCTACTCGCGTTTGCGTTCGTGCTGGTGCTTTTTACCAACGCGCTGACGATCAAACTGTCGTTTATCGGCGCTGCCCTCGCGGCGGCCTACCCATTCACCAAACGCTACACGCATATGCCGCAGGTGGTGCTCGGCGCCGCGTTCGGCTGGTCGATACCGATGGCTTTCGCCGCGGTGGCCGGCGCCGTGCCGCCCGTGGCCTGGCTGCTGTTTATCGGCAATATCCTGTGGTCGGTGATTTACGACACCGAGTATGCAATGGTCGATCGTGACGACGATATTCGGGCGGGTGCGAAGTCCACTGCGATCCTGTTCGGCGATGCCGACCTGCCGATCCTCGGCATTCTGATGGGGACGTTCCTGTTGACCATGCTGTTTGTTGGCCATCGAGCTGCAATGGGCTGGCCGTACTGGGTCGGGTTGCTAATTGCCAGCGCCTTGTTCGGCTATCAGCTGTGGCTGATTCGTCACCGCGCCAAGGACGCCTGCCTCACCGCCTTCCGCCACAACAACTGGCTCGGGGTCACGCTGTGGATCGGCATCGTGCTGGCGCTCGCCGTGCGCTGAGCGCTTGTAGAGGCTTTATTTCATGGGCCTGTCATAAAGCCTGATTACAGTCGTGATCCGCTCCGGAATCGGCTGTCGTCAGACTTGGCCCATGGAGACATGCCTTTGAAGCTGGACCATGCCCATAGTTTTTTGCGCCTGTTTTCCGAGCAGCGCGCGCCGCTGAACAGCTATTTCCTCAAACGCACTTCGCACGCATGGGATGCGCAGGATTTGGTGCAGGAAACCTATCTGCGTCTGCTTGCTGCCGATAAGCACGGCGCGGACGATATCCGCAATCCGGAGGCCTACCTTTATACCATCGCCGCTAACCTGATGAAGAAACATGCGGTAATGCGGCGCAGCGCGCCCGTGGCAAGTGACGGGCTGGAAGAGATCATCGAGCGGCTCTCCACGCCGTGCGACGCCGCGGCCGGCGTGGATCGCGAAGTGCGCCGGCAGCGGCTGGGCGAGCTGATTCAGCGGCTTTCGCCGAAATGTCGCGCCGTACTGGTGATGCATTATCGCGACGAGCTCAGCTATCGCGAGATCGGCGAGCAGCTGTCGATTTCCGCCAACATGGTGAAGAAATATATCGTCAAGGCGCTTGCCCTGTGTCGCCAGGGAATGGGCCGCTATGACTGATCGATGGAATCAGGATGCGTCCAACGCGGTAGTACGCCGTGCGACCGAGCAGGCCGCCAGCTGGTATCTGGACCAACGCGAAGGATTGTCGGCAACCGAGCAGCTGGCGTTTCTCGCGTGGCTCAAGCAGTCGCCGCTGCATGTGGGCGAATACCTGGCCATCGCCCGCATGCACGGTGACCTGCACGCTGCTGCCGCGATGGAAACGATGGATACCGCTGAACTGTGCACGCTCGCCATCAACGAACCAGCCGTCGTGGCGCTACATCGCAAAAACGACAAGCCTTTTATTCCAGCGTCGAAACGGCCGCGCAGCGCGGCGCCTCGCCGCAACCGGTCGAAACGGTGGCTGGCCGCCGCTGGTATCGCTGCGCTGGGTCTTTTTGCCGGTGGCGCCATGCTATTTGCGCCGGGTCCGCAACGCGGTGATGTCTACGCCTCCAGCACCGAGGGGCGCAGCCTCGACCTGTCCGACGGCAGCCTCATCCAGCTCGATCGCGACAGCGCTATTGCGGTCAATTTTGATGCGCGCTCGCGCCGTATCGAACTGCTTCGTGGCGGCGCGCTCTTCGATGTGGGCAAGGATCCGGGGCGACCTCTGCAGGTACGCTTGGGCGCCAGCGTCTTGCGGGATATCGGCACCGTGTTCGCGGTGCGCCGCGACAATGCCGGCGGTGCGGTGACGGTTATCAGCGGACGGGTCGACGTGCTCTCGCCCACGCATCCGTGGCTGGATGCGCTGTCGCGCCGGCTGGGCCATCCTTCCGCGCCGGACAACGTGGTTGCCGATCTTGGTGGCGGCGAGCAGGCCTTACTTGCTGTCGATGGTGCTGTGATCACCTCGAACAAACGCGCGGATATTGATCGGGCCACGGCGTGGCTTCCAGCCGATATTCAGTTCCGCAACAGTGCGGTGGGCGACGTGGCGCGCCGCTTCAACGCGTACACCACAAGCCCGCTGGTGATCGACGATCCGCAGATCGCCGGCATGCGGATCAGCGGCCGGTTCCACGCGCACGACGTGGGCGCGTTCCTGGCCTATCTAGCCAGCCTGCCCGGCGTGCAGGTGCACCGCGGCGGCGCGCGGGTGCTGGTCACAGCCGCCGCGTTGCCGAAACGCACGCGCCACCCACTGTAAGAAAAAATTCATCAAATGAGCGGTACCCGGTTGACCGGCCGGGCACTCGTAGATGGTCATGTGGCGGCAGGCCGCGCGTCGCGCGCTGTCGCCAGCCATGCCTTCAACCATCACGGGCCATCGCTATGCGTAGACAACTCGCCATCCCTATCGCGCTACTGCTCGGCAGTGCGCTGCCCCTTCTTGCATCGGCGCAGAACGCGCCAACCCAGGCGCCGGATTCGCGCCAGAACCAGTCGATCAAATCCATGCCGTTGACCGAAGCGCTGGACGTGCTGGCCCAACGCAGCGGCCTGCAGATCGTCTACCAGTCCGAGGTTGCCAGCACGGTGCACAGTGGCGGCGCGGCGGCAGGCTTGAATGCGAAGCAGCAGCTGCAGCAGCTGCTGAAAGGTACCGGGTTGGATTACCGCTTCGTCACGCCGACCACGGTAACTATCGTGGCGGCGCATGTGGCAGGCAACGCCGCCGCGCGCGCCCCCGCGCAGCAGGGTATCCCGCCAGTTGAGGCCGCCGCAAACGTTCCGCATGATCTGGCACCGGTCAGCGTCAGCGCCAATACGGTTGATACGC
>CAIKJM010000219.1 GCA_903827735.1 uncultured Rhodanobacter sp.
GCCCACCAGATCGCCGAGTATCTGCCCAGGGAAAGCGGCGGCGGACGGGCGGCATCGGTGGGTATCGGCGGCGGCCTGCTTGGCGGCATTGTCGGCTCGATGCTCAACAACAACGACAATTGATTTGTGGCAAGAGCTTCTTCGCCCACGGCGCCGTTTCCAATCAGAGGTTTTCTTCCGCACTGACTAAATGGCGCCGGACCGCCGAGCCGACTGCTGCGCTTGGCGGATCAATGCGTAGACGCGGCGCACATCATCGATAAGATCAAAGGCAGGCGCCACTTTACATCCCAAGCCGGGCAAGGTACGGCCGAACGATCCATACGGCGACGCGTTTGGCGCTGAACGTGATCGAGCCACTTCGGTTGGGTTTTTCGCTCGGCGAAATTTCGCCCAACGTCAACAACGGGAGACTCCTGACCTGCCGGTTGAACATGCCACCGATGAGAATGTCGCTCTGATCGTTGAGGTGATGCACTCCAATTAGCTAGGGAAGCTTCATGCATTGAACTTTTCCCGATAGATTGTAATCTTCGAAACGCGCAGGGGACTCGCATTGCCATATATTCGCAAGTCGAAAGCGCTTGCGCCCACCAATCGTATGGGCTTGTCATTTCAATCAAGGGGAAAGGAATCATGTTCAGGATTAGGACCCGATTTGCGCTGCTAAACGGCTGCCTTTTTTTTGCCATGGCAGCTGCAATACCCGCAAACGCTCAAGAATCAGGTGCGCAAAGGGTACGCATACTGCCTCCCGTCTATGTGGCACAGACACCACCGGACAGTACGCTCTCAACTACTTACTATTTTGGCAATTCGTATGCGAACGCTTATTTTGTTGTCTGCGGTTCGCTGCCTGGATCTGACGGCTGTTATGGCAGCGGAACTTTAGGGCCGTTTGGTCATGCCGGAGCTCTCGTAGAAGGCGATGAGTCGGTTCAAGGCACCATAGTTACAAGAAATATCTATGTCGTTGATGACGAGGCCGGGGGAACCACGGTCAAACTTTATGTCTATCAGAAGACTGACACCATCAATGGTGCGGAGGACTTCGTCTCGACGAGCTTGGTCAACACTATAAGCCTTCCTTTGATAGGCGGGGCCAATGTAAAAAGCTACATGGCGGCTGATAAGGATTTCTTATTTATTGGCACCAGCCTGAGTCAGTCCGCAGTGAAGGTCGCAAAATCTGACTTGACTTTGCAGTCACTAGGCGGTTTTTCTGGACCTGCGCCAATTTACGTGTCGTCCGCGACAACCAATAAATATGGGTTTGTTGTGGTGACTTTCAGCGACGACAGCGGCAAGTTCACTGGCTTTTATTCCTTTGACCCCAATGGAAACAGCACAGGGGATGGTGGTGGCGCTAATTACCTGCTCGGTACTTCGACAGGACTCACGACTGCGGATCTTTTGACAGCAACGAACGGCACGATAAGCGACAATAAACTGCCCCCGTTAAAGAGAAATGTACATCTCCACAGCGTTGATTCGAAAGCAGCACCCGGCAACTGACTTATTGCTAAGTTGATCTTCATCAGCGTCATTCGGATCAATGCTCTCAGAAGATACAAAAAGCTGAGTTGGAATAAGCAGGCGTGACAGGCAGTCGAAGGCGTGATTCGGCAAATCAAGGGCCGACAGTAATGTCGGCTCTTCCATCGACGAAGGCGAGCAACTGCGTTGTTCGTCGATCTTCAGCGTGAGCGCCGGTGCGGCGAGAGCTGACCTACAGCACATCGTTCATTTTTGCCGTTCGCACTCAGACGATCTGGCGTGATTGCTAAAGGCTGAATCGGCCGCTCGGATTATGGCCGCTCGCGAGTAAGCCCTGAAGATGCCAACGGAGGCGAGACACTCTGGCGATGACTAACAGATGCTTGGCGTTCGTGCGCTACGCGCCTAGCCGGCAAACAACACTACTACTTCATCATCGTTGTAGCCACCGACCCACAGCAGACCGCGCCATCCATTGGGATCTGGCCCCCGTTCGCCAACGCCACCGCATCCTCACCAGCGGGAATGCGCAGCGGCGAAGTTGGGTCAGTCGCGGCGCGCCACACGGCTTCGGCCACGTCGGACGAGTGCGTGACCGGGCCGGATTCGTCGCGCATGCGGGCGAGCACGCTGGTTGCCAAATCCGCGTAGGCCAGGTGGTCCATGCCGTGCAGGCGGGTGCTGGCGTTGTCGCCGAAGCGGGTTTCGGGCGCTCGTCCCGGCAGCACCAGCCGCACGCGCACGCCGAACGGCTCGACCTCCTCGGCCAGCGATGCGGTGAATGCGTTCACTGCTGCTTTGCTCGCGCTGTAAATGCCGACCAGTGGCAGTGCCTTGAGCGTCACGCTGGACGTGACATTGACGATCACGCCGGCGCCACGCTCGCGGAACTGCGGAAGAAAGGCCTGCGTCATCGCCAGCGTGCCGAAGGTGTTGGTCTCGAACAGTTCGCGCGCGGTGACCATCGGCGTGAGTTCGACCGGCGAGCCCGCACCAAAGCCGGCGTTGTTGACCAGCACATCGATCGGCCCTGCGACCTCGACGAGTTGCCGAATGCTTGCGGCATCCGTGATGTCGAGTGGCAGCACGCGCAGGCGCTCGGAGCGGGGCAACACGTTTTCGCGCGGGGTACGCATGGTGGCGATGACCTGCCAGTCGCGGTCGAGGAAATAGCGGGCGATCGCGACGCCAAAGCCGGACGAGCAGCCGGTGATAAGAACCGTATTCATGGGAAAACTCCTGAGATGGTGCATGGGGGTACTGTCACGATAGACCGCTAACACCGTACTCACTACAATCATCAGTCCAGGTTTCATCGTAAGGAGTCCAGATATGATCGATCCTCTCGCCGAGGTGGTCTCGCTGCTGCAGCCCGGTGCGCAGTACTCCAAAGTGGTGGTGGGCGCTGGCCCCTGGCA
>CAIKJM010000220.1 GCA_903827735.1 uncultured Rhodanobacter sp.
ACCACGACCGACACCAGAACGGTCACCGTGCGCCGCACGCCTTTACGGCGCTTTTCGATCTCGTCACGGGTAAGCACAGGCGTCATAGGTAATGGCTTGCCAATCAATCGTTGACGTGGCCGTGCGCGAGATCTTCATCGCGAATCACCGGCGGCACGTCGAACGTGTGGAAAGGCGCCGGCGACGGCACCGTCCACTCCAGACCCTTGGCGCCTTCCCATACACGATCGGTGGCCTTGTTCTTCGAGAACCAGATCGCGTGGATCAGCACGCCGAGGAAGATCAGCTGTGAGGCGCCGAACAGGAAGCCACCGATCGAGCTGATCATGTTGAAGTTGGCAAACGCCACGTTGTAATCGGGGATGCGACGCGGCATGCCGGCCAGACCCAGGAAGTGCTGCGGGAAAAACAGCACGTTGACCCAGACCACGCTGTTCCAGAAATGCATCTTGCCCCAGAACTCGCTGTACATATGGCCGCTCCATTTCGGCAACCAGTAGTAGGTGGCCGAGATGATCGCGAACAGCGCGCCGGTGACCAGCACGTAGTGGAAGTGCGCCACCACGAAATAGGTGTCGTGATACTGGAAGTCCGCCGGCACCAGCGCCAGCATCAGGCCGGAGAAGCCGCCGATGGTGAACAGGATCACGAAAGCGATGGCGAACAGCATCGGCGTTTCGAAGGTCATCGAACCGCCCCACATGGTGCTGACCCAGTTGAATACCTTTACGCCGGTGGGCACCGCAATCAGCATGGTGGCGTACATGAAGAAGATCTCGGCGCCCATCGGCAGGCCGACCGCGAACATGTGATGCGCCCACACGATGAACGACAGGAAGGCGATCGAGGCAATCGCGAACACCATCGCCTTGTAGCCGAAGATCGGCTTGCGCGCGAAGGTCGGAATCACCTCCGAGATAATGCCGAAGGCCGGCAGAATCATGATGTAGACCTCGGGATGTCCGAAGAACCAGAAGATGTGCTGATACAACACCGGGTCGCCGCCGCCGCCCGGATTGAAGAAGTTGGTGCCGAAGTATTTGTCGGTCAGTAGCATCGTCACCGCACCGGCGAGCACCGGCATCACCGCGATTAGCAGGAAGGCCGTGATCAGCCAGCTCCACACGAACACCGGCATCTTCAGCAGATCCATCCCGGGCGCGCGCATATTGAGGATGGTCGCGATGATGTTGATCGCGCCCATGATCGAGCTGATGCCCATCAGATGCACGGCAAACACCACGTAGGCCAGCGAGCTGCTCTGCAGGGAGAGCGGCGGATACATGGTCCAGCCGCCGGCTGGGCCGCCGCCGGGCAGGAACAGCGTGGACAGCAGCAGCACGAAGGCAAACGGCATGATCCAGAACGACAGGTTGTTCATGCGCGGCAGCGCCATGTCCGGCGCGCCGACCATCAGCGGAATCATCCAGTTACCGAGGCCGACGAAGGCCGGCATGATTGCGCCGAAAATCATCACCAGCGCATGCAGCGTGGTCATCTGGTTGAAGAAGTACGGCTGCACGAGCTGCAGGCCCGGTTTGAACAGCTCGGCGCGGATCACCATGGCGAAGCTGCCGCCGATGAAGAACATCACCAGGGCAAACACCAGATAAAGCGTGCCGATGTCCTTATGGTTGGTGGACATGCACCAGCGCTGGAAGAAATTCTTCGGCGCGCCGTGGTGATCATCGTGGTGATCATGGGTGGCTGCGTGGGACATGGGCTTGACCTCAACCTGATGGGAATGCGACGACGTGGATGACGTGTGCGAAAGCGGGTTTACAAAAGCGAAGTTCAGCCTTGCTTGGCCGTGGACGGTTTGCTGCCAAGAGGCGCAATCTGGGCAGTCTTCGGCGCCGCCGCAGTCGACGCGGCGGCCGGACCGGGCGCCGCGGCCGGCGGATTCGCCTTCGCCTGCTCGTCAGC
>CAIKJM010000221.1 GCA_903827735.1 uncultured Rhodanobacter sp.
GCGACTTGGTAGATATCACGCTCGTCGCTTGCCGGACGATTTAGATGTCAATACCCAGGGGGCAAAAAAGAGTGAGCGACCTCATACATGCCCGGCTCGAACCTAGCGATTTCTAACGCCTTAGTGAGATACGGCAGCGGTGCGGGATCCCGGCGCATGGATTGATAGTCGTCGTTGCTGCGCCATTGGGCGTACATCGTGACTTTCGTTCCATCCAGGCTGCGGTGAAGCGTTGCGGAAATGAATCCAGGCGCATGACGCACCGACTCCTCAGTCGCTTTGGTAAGCAGTTCGATCAGTTCCTGCTGTCTTTCAGGCTCAACAGTAAACACATTAATCAGCGTGACGGGTTTGTCGCTCATGGCTTGATAGGCAGCTTCGGTCGCTGCCAAAAGCCGGCAGCAGGCTTGCGGGTTATGGCAGCGTACAGCAGAGATCTTCAGATCGCTGGAATCAAGCGTCGCAGCCCCGCCTCTAACGATTTGCGGAAGCGCCGCTTGCGGATGTGTTGGGTTGCCGGATGTAACGCCATGCAGCTGCTAATGCGATGCTGAAGGTGAGCAGGAGTGAAGAGATGATCCACGGCAACAGGCCTGCGAACGGCTCAGGGCTTTTGAAGATGTTGGGATAATAGCTGCTGTCGAAGAGAACCAGAACGTGTGGGAGAAACACAGTGATTATTGGTGTCGGCACCGGGGCCGCCAAAACTGAAAAAGAGGAGGCAAGAGCTGCGATGGCCCACCCAGAACACACACCTCTGCGGCGCATGGAACGCGCCGCGAAAAAAGATGCCAACAAAAGCGGTGAAGCGAGAAGGGCCCATAACAGCAATACAGCCACCGATATTGCCAACGCTTGCAGAAAATATCCCATGGCGGCCTAACGCTTGAGTTAAGCGGCGGCGAAGCCGTCCGCCTTGAACGAAATGTTAGCCCTCTCCCACGAGCGCGCCAATGTAGCCGGCCTGGTCATTTCATTGCTGCTCCACTTGCTCGGCGCACAGGAATGCCAGATGGCTCGAAATCTTGAAGGCAAAGAACATTAATACCGAGGTTGTCGGGCGTGACGCGCTTGCGATGAAACGGGTAGATACCGCAGACCTTGCAGAAGAAGTGACGGGCGGTCTTGGTGTGGAACTGGTACTCGGTGAGCGACTCTTCGCCGGATAGCAATTTGAACTTGCTCTCATGAACCTTGACCATCAGCGCATTCTTACGACGGCAGATCGAGCAGTCGCACATGGTGAGTTCCGGAAAGTCCGTTTCGATCTCAAATCGGACAGCGCCACAGTGGCAACTGCCTGCGTATTTTTGGGGCGGGCGACTACCCATCGACTGAAGCTCCCTGAGAGGGCTAACGCTGGATTTAAGCGGCGGCGGAGCCCTCCGCCTTGAACGAGTTTTTAGACACTACTAGCGACTACTTCCGTTGACAAAAAAACCAACCAAGCTCAACCCACTGTCGCGACGAATCACAGTAAGTTTCATATCACCCGTATTGAAGGGACCACCGGTGAGTCGAACCTTGTAGTTTAGATTGTAGTAATCCCGACCGCCGCTGCTCCCCGCGACCACGGCATCCGAGAAGGCGGCGTCACTGATAGTCCCAATGAGAGGGTACAGCTTGTTTAATTGGGCGATGAGTTGCTCTTGTGAGAACTGCGCCTTGGCGAGGTTGTCAAACTCCGCGTAAAGAGCAACGTTGTCTTTCTTGTTGTAAAGCTTCACCACTTCGTTGGCGAGGCTTCCTGCTTCTGATTCGGATACATCAACTTTGGTCTTCGCGGATTCTGTTGTCGCGCTAAACGAAGCTGGCCTAAGAGCCAGATAGCTCGTGATGCAGAGATTCACTACAAGTAGCCCGACGATGATGTAGTTGAAGGTTGATGTTTTTTCTGACGCCATTTATTTCCCCTCTAGTGTTTAACGCTTGAGTTAAGCGGACGCGAAGCCGTCCGCCTTGAACGATTTGTTAGGAAATGCCCGCCGAGCTATGTGCCAGCAGGAGACTGCCGTGAAGATAACGGATGGCAGAAGGAACCACCAAGTTTTGAATAGAAAAACAAGATCGCTTACCGAACGCGTAAAAGCGAGAGTTAACCCAAGCGGCAGCGTGAGCAATTCGAGTGTGCCCGCAGGCACCAGTGATGGGCTCGCAACAAGAGAACCGACAATGACGAAAACGGTGCGCTTAATTTTAATGGACGTCTGAAGCTTGCGAAGAAAAATCCCGAAGGCAGCCATGACGCCAACACTGACAAATAGGCCGAAGACCAAGAACGCAACGGACAGCACGATGAGACTTGCCATTGAACCGGTTTTCCTAACGCTGGAGTTGAGCGGCGGCGAAGCCGTTCGCCTTGAACGAATGGTTAGACTAACTGATCCCGCTTCTTGAATAGCTCGCTACAACTCGGGGTAAATAAAAAACAGATTGCGACTATTTGAAGAGCTATGGGCACAGCATCAATGAGACCTAGCATCGGCTTCGTTGAAATCTAAGAAATTGAATCTGGAATAAGTCGAATTAGACCCACTGCTATCGCGCAGATATAAACAATCCTGGCCCAATTACGCGCTATAGAAATCTTATAGATGAAGAACGCTCTGACTGCAAAAACAACAACAAAGAGACCATACACGACCGCCATAGGGACTGGCATAGCAGAACGGTGGGTGTCGGCTACAACCCGTACTAGGCTAAACGCCCACGCTAGCCACAAAAGAAGGATGGCATTAACAAACAAGGTCGGTTTAGAGGCTGCTGACATACCTACTAGTTCCTCGGTCTAACGCCTAAGCTAAGCGTCCGTGCGCACCCTAACGCATGATTGCAGCAGAAATTTCCTTCCGCACGGTCCGCTTGAGCGCATAGTTAGGCGGTGTCCTGCCACTTCTCAACTACGGGGTAACGGACAGTAATTTCGCCCGTCGTATTTGCAATTCCATCAGGAACCAACGGTATAAAGAACCGAATTTCCCTCGCGTCGCGCGGAACGGTCAAAGTTTGCTTCAGAACTAAGGTCCCACTCGGAGTGGAGACCTCTTTAATTATTTGTTTTTCGGCATTAACCATCCGTCTATTATTTTCATCCTGCGGAACGAGGACCACAACACCATGTTTGGCAACCTTCAGCGTGTAGGTTACGGATGCCGTGATTGCCACTACAGTTCCGCGAACTAAAGGAGTACCAGGTGCTGGGTCTATTGCGATGAGGCTATGGGATAGCCCTCGGCAGACGGCGCATTGAATACCCAAGGCAAAGTGTCAGCAGCGCGGGTGAATGGGATCCAGCACTCTACTACGACAACAAGCAGTGTGGTTGCAACACCGAAACGCATACAAGTGCTTCCTTCTTTATGCCGCCTAACGCTTGAGTTAAGCGGCGGCGAAGCCGTCCGCCTTGAATGACTTGTTAGCGCGCAATTGCCGCCACGTCAACGTCTAGAACTGGTTGCCGAGCAACAAACTAGTTGCTTCCCGATGGGTCCCACGGCCAGATCCCGTCGACCGTGGGATATACCAGTTGCAATACACGAAATTCAGTGCCGCCGTACAACCAAATGTCCCAACCGAAGTACTCGCGATAGTGGGAGAGATGTACCTCACGGAACTGGCAATCGAAGCCTTCGATGAAGCCGGAAGCCAACTGGCCGTGACTGAATTGCTCGCCCGCTTGGACCCGCCGGTTGTACTCGTTAACCACGAAATGAGCGATGAGCTGCTTAAGGCCGATGACTACCAATTCGGGTGCCGAAGATGTGCGTTGTATGCCGACCGTGTAAGTGAAAGGAGGAAGGTCGCCTTCAGCGATAATATGCAGCACATGGCAACCGTACTCAGCAATGTCTGCCAGTGCTTTTTCTTCACCAGAATCCATGTGGTTTTCCCTTGCACGCTAACGCTTGAGTTAAGCGACGGCGTAGCCGTCCGCCTTGAACGGTTAGTTAGGGGACAGCCGCAGCAGGTTGGCGCGCAATTGTACGATGCGCCGACAATAACCTGATGGCGTCGTAGCGGCGAACGCATCGTACTCAGCAAGAGCTGCAGAGAGGTTGCCAGAAGCTTCTAGTTGATGCGCTCGTGTGCAAAGAGAGACAAACTGAGCGTAGACGCTCGATGACTTCTCGTGCTCCGCGACCAGTGCTGGCACAAGGTCTGGGCGATATGCATGAATCTTCTCGCGCGCTTCCCAGCAGCACATAAGCGCTTCGGCGATTTTAAGCAGGATCTCTTTTCCGGGTGGAATTTCAAGACCTTTTTGAATGCCAGCAGCTTCGTCCAGCAACCCGCACACGGCAGCGAGGTGAGCTTCTAGATCTTCTGGACCAGTATGCGATGACACGCTTGTGTCTCCTAACGCTGGAGTTAAGCGGCGGCGAAGCCGTCCGCTTTGAACGAAATGTTAGACGATTCTCCGCGCAATACGAATTACACAGGGATCTTGAGCGTCCATGAACATAAAACACCGACCAAAGAGGGCTTTTTTACCAAAGTCGTCGAACACGTTTGATCCGAGAGGTGTAACAAGAACTTCGTCAGTTGCAAGAGCTTGCTGGTGATTGTTGTTGATTTCTACCCAGTATTCGGCTGCAACGCTGCTTAGCACAAGGTTGACTGCTGGGTGGTTGTATTGCACCAGAACGTTCCCGTCTTTCATTGGCATAGGATTCATGTCTGGGTGATAGTTGAATATCTTGGACAGGACCTCACAAGAAAACTTTTCCGCGTCGGCGTCGGATAGGCCATCAGGGAGCAAGACGCACGTCCCGTGTGTGAGTGCAGCGATGTCACGCTGACCATTGGTGTAGAGGCTGAGCCGATCGATGATTTGGTCAAGAGGCTGAGTTATTGCAGGGCGCCAATCCGGGACTGGCGGAAACCTCTTCGGCGGCTCTTGACGTGGTTCCTTTTTCCTGAACGGTCCAAACACCGATAGTCTCCAAAGACGTCTAACGCTTGAGTTAAGCGGCGGCGGAGCCGTCCGCCTAGAACGATTTGTTAGGTCGCAGCCTACTAGGCAGATTCGTGCATGAGAAGCTTATGGATAGCCCGGCCCCTATGAAGAAAATAGAAGGCGACAAGAGCAAAGAAAATTGATTCTACGAGAGCGATTCCTATGCTAACCCACGTTTGGAGGATGAGGCGCTGGGTTTGGGAAGCGAGTGAGCCGGAGCTAACGCCATATAGCTTCCAGAGGCTGAAGACCTCTACTGCAATGCTCAGCAGGGACAAGAAGGCGCGCCCGATCGCGAGCAGACCAATGATTCGAAGTGCAAGCCACCCTGCCGAGTCTTTGTTCATTTGAGGCCTAACGCTGGAGTTAAGCGGCGGCGAAGCCGTCCGCCTTGAACGAGTAAAAAGAGACTTCCTCCCCTTTCGGCCTCGAGGGCCATGATGGTGATGCTGATCAACCGTCACTCGAAGAGGAAGTCTCCATGAAAACTATAACCATCGGCGTGGATTTGGCGAAGAGCGTTTTTTCGGTGTGCGAGGTGGACGGCAGCGGCCGTGTGCTGCGCCGGCTGGATCTCAAGCGGGATGCCTTTAGCGTGTGGCTGGCGCAGGTGCCAGCGGGGGCAGTGGTGGCGATGGAGGCGTGCAGCGGTGCGCACTATTGGGGGCGGCTTTGCCTAGAGTACGGCCTGCAGCCACGCTTGATGGCGGCGCAGTTCGTCACGCCGTTTCGGAAGAATCGCACCGCGAAGAACGACCGCAACGATGCCGAGGCGATCGCCACCGCCGCTCGGCAGGGCAATATGCGCTTTGTGCCGGTCAAAACCATCGATCAACAAGCACGGTTGTCATGGCATCGGGTACGCGAGGGTTACAAGGTCGAGTCGTTGGCGATCGGCAACCACCTGCGCGGATTGCTGGCCGAATTCGGCATCGTGGTGGCGAAAAGTGATCACGCGCTGCGCGTTGCCCTGGCCGACCTGGACCAGCACACGGCATTACCCCCTGAGATGCGCGAGCTCAGTGCACACTGGGTGCACGTCGGCACGGCCGTCGACGCGTGCAGTGCACGCATCGACGCCCATGCGCGGGCGGACGAGCGTTGTGCACGGATGCGCACAATCATCGGCATCGGTGCGATCACTGCCGATGCCGCGATCGCCACACTCGGCGATGCCAAGGAATTTCGCAACGGCCGACAGGTCAGCGCATGGCTGGGTTTGGTGCCGACGCAGCATTCCAGTGGCGGCCATGCTCGTCTTGGTTCCATCAGCTGTCTTGGCGATGGCTATCTGCGCACGCTGCTGATCCAGGGTACCCGCAGCAGCCTGCAGCGGGCCAAAGCGGTCAGCGTGGAAAAGGCCACGCCCGAGCAGATATGGATACGCCAGCTGGCCTGTCGGATGCCGTTCGGCAAAGTGCTGGTGGCCATCGCCAACAAGCATGCCCGGCAGCTCTGGGCCATGCTGGCTCATGACGAAACCTACGACGCCGACGCGTGGCTGAAACACCCGATGGTGCAGCGCCCGGCCGGTAAACATGCCAACACGATGAGTACCGTGGCGTAGCCACAAACGACACGTTTCATCCGTTCAACGTCAGCGCGAAGAGGTAGCAACGGGTCAGACCCACCCGAAGAGAACCTGACTAACATTCTGGACGTCTAAACGTGTTTCGGCTGATCTCCGAAACACCGACGACACCGACGAACGAATGAGGTCTTCGGGCGCGGTTTATACCCAGGTCCGCGTCAGCACCATCGATGCAACAAGACCGTTTACGGAAATGCAGTCTGGCAACGTTCAACGCCGCAAGCACTGACACGCACGACGCTACACAGAGGACAACATGATGACCAGCGAAAGCCTGAAAGCTCAAGGCAAGAGCATCAAGGGGGCGGTGTTGACGGGAAGTCTCTTACGGAATTGTTAGGACGCGTCCCAATCAATTGGGATGTCTCCTGTATTGACGAAAAGAGCAATCTCTGCAAATACAAGAAGC
>CAIKJM010000222.1 GCA_903827735.1 uncultured Rhodanobacter sp.
CAGCTTGTCCTCCGCGTCGGTCAGCTTTTTCCGATAGGCCTCGACCTGGCTGTTGATGAATTCGAACGCCTCGCGGCTCTCGCGCTTTTTCGACGCCTGGCTTTCGCTGATGAAAAGCTGCCCCAGTTCCTGTGCAACCACAAAGGCGCGCCTGGGATCGGTATCGCGGTAGCCAATGGTGATGAGGTTGCCGTGCGAAATCACAACACTGGTGCGCGACTTTATCTCCTGAATCAGTCGGTCCTGTTCGAGCGGTGTCGGGTGGCTCGCCATCCAGCCGCCATCGACCAGAATTTGGTCCATTACCTTGCGGCTAAAAATAACCGCCTGCGCAATACCGGCTCGGTTGGCGTTGGCCGTCGTCGAGGCGGCACCTTCCATCAGCGGCGTAATGATGTTGCTTTCCTGCGCCAGAATGGTGGTGGATGCGTCGTAATTCCTTGGCCACTTAAGACCGACGATGAGCGCGGCCAGCGCGATCACCGCAAAAATCACCCCAAGCGCGATACGCCGACGTTTTGCCTCGGTCAGCAAAATAGGCAGCATGGCCGCGAAAGGAGTGATCTCTTCATTCATGACGTGGCCTTGGACTGCCTAGAAGGCGCGTTGCGGTACGGTAATGACGTCACCGGGCTGCACGGGATAATTCGTGCTCAACTGGCCTTTTTGGAGGATATCGTCCAGATGAATGCCGTACGCCTTGGTAGCGCTGCCAGCCCTCCGATACAGCTCGGTGCGATCGGCGGCGGCAAATTCGGTCGTGCCGCCAGCGGCCAGCACGGCGTCCAGCACGGTCATGCCCTGCCGGTACGGCAGCGACACGGGCGTACGAACCGAGCCGGTGACCCGCACGCGCGACAAGTATTCGTGACTGCGCAACTCGACCAGGATGACGGCGACCTGCGGGTCGCGCACGAAAGCCTGCAGCTTGTTTTTTACCTCGGCCGCGACCTCTTCGGGCGTTTTGCCGCCGGCATCGACGTCGCCGATCAGCGGCACCGTGATCTTGCCGTCGGGACGGACCGGCACACTGACACTGAGGTCGGGGTTGTGCCAGACGGAGACCTGCAGCTGATCGTCCACACCGATATGGTATGAGCTTACCGCCTGGGCGTCTGCGTTGATGGTCGGGGCGTCGCTGGAGCCGGGCGCAGTTGCACAGCCCGTGAGCGCGAGCAGGCAAAAGGTCAAAAAGGCACGGTAAAACTGCGGCATGACAACCACCCCTGTTTGGTTCTCAGAATGCCAACACTATCACAATATCAAAAAACACAATAAGTTAGCCCGCTCGGCATATTGGGCGGTCCGTGCGTTATTTCCTGGACTGGCAATCCGCCGTAGTCAGATAGCGGCAACACTGCCAAACTCCGCAAATTCCATGGATTCATCGTATGCAGCTTTTGGAAAGCACCAAGATAGCCATTGTCGGACTCGGTTACGTTGGCTTGCCGCTAGCGGTCGAGTTCGGCAAGCGTTACGACACCCTTGGATTCGATATCAATGCCGCCCGTGTCGAGGAATTGCGCGGCGGCGCGGATTCCACGCTGGAGGTCGATGCGCAGGAAATGGCCTCGGCGACGCGCCTGCAGTTCACCGCGAAGCTGGATGACATATCCGGTTGTAACGTTTATATCGTCACCGTGCCGACGCCGATCGATGCAGCCAAGCGACCCGACTTAACGCCGTTGATCAAGGCTAGCGAATCGCTGGGCAAGGTCATCGCCGCCGGCGACATCGTGGTGTACGAGTCCACCGTATATCCGGGCTGCACCGAGGAAGTCTGTATTCCGATACTGGAACGCGTCTCGGGCCTGGTCTACAACCGCGATTTTTTCGCCGGCTATAGCCCCGAGCGGATCAATCCGGGTGACAAACAGCATCGTGTTACGAATATTCTGAAAGTGACATCCGGCTCAACCCCGGAAGTCGCCGAGTTCGTGGACAGACTTTACGGCTCGATCATTACCGCCGGCACGCATAAGGCCAGCTCGCTGAAGGTGGCGGAGGCGGCCAAGGTGATCGAGAACACCCAGCGCGATCTGAATATCGCGCTGGTCAACGATCTGGCCAAGCTGTTTAACAAGCTCGGCATCGATACCTTGGAGGTGCTGCAGGCGGCGGGTACGAAATGGAACTTCCTGCCGTTTCGGCCTGGTCTGGTCGGCGGCCATTGCATCAGCGTCGATCCGTACTACCTCACGCACAAAGCGCAGGAAGTCGGACATTACTCCGACGTAATTCTCGCTGGCCGCCGTACCAACGACAGCATGGGGCAGTACATTGCGGGCGAAGTGATCCGCCTGATGGTGTGCAAGGGAATTAACCCGGTGCGAGCGCGCGTCTTGATACTCGGTTTGGCGTTCAAGGAAAACTGCCCGGACCTGCGCAACACGCGCGTGGTCGATATCGTGGAGGCATTGGTCAGTTATAAGGCGCAGATCGACGTTTTCGATCCATGGGTGGACGCCGCTGCCGCCAAGCACGAGTACGGCATCGATTTGATCAGTGAGCCGCTCGCTGGACAGTATGATGCGGTAATCGTGGCAGTGGGGCACCAGCAGTTTGCCACGCTTGGCGCCGAGGGCATTCGTGAGCTCGGCAAAGCGTCATCCGTGTTGTATGACGTGAAGTACGTGCTTCCGCGTGATGCGGTGGATGGCCGTCTTTGATTTGGACGTCTAGACGCTGGCCGCTATCAGGACGGCGTAAGTGGGCATCAAAGAGGGCTGATGCATCAGCGTGTCGATCAATTGAATGGGACACAGCGGCATGAAAATTCTCGTCACAGGCACGGCCGGATTCATCGGCTCGCATGTCGCGATGCGGTTGCTGGCGCGCGGCGATCACGTCATTGGTATCGACAACCTCAGCGATTACTACGACGTCAAACTGAAGCAGGCGCGACTCGCGCGATTCGCCGAGCATCCGAATTACACCCATATCACCGCCGATCTGGCTGGTCGCGCCGCGATCGAGTCGGCGTTCGCCACGCACAAGCCGCAGCGCGTGATTAATCTGGCGGCACAGGCAGGCGTGCGCTACGCGGCGCAGAATCCGCATATTTATGTGTCCACCAACATCACCGGTTTTCTACACATTATCGAGGGCTGCCGTCATCACGATGTCGAGCATCTAGTCTTCGCATCCACCAGTTCGGTGTACGGCGCCAATACCCTGATGCCGTTCTCCGAGCATCAGTCGACCGAGCATCCGCTGACGCTATACGCGGCATCGAAGAAAGCCAACGAGATGATGGCGCACAGCTATGCGCATCTTTACGGCGTGCCCTGTACCGGCCTGCGCTTTTTCACCGTCTATGGCCCGTGGGGTCGGCCCGATATGGCGCTGTTTCTTTTCACCAAATCGATCCTCGCCGGCGAACCGATCAAGGTGTTCAACCATGGTCAGCACAAGCGCAGTTTCACCTACGTCGACGACATCGTCGAAGGCGTCATCCGCACGCTGGATACCGTGCCCACGGGCAACCCGCAGTGGGATGGCAACACGCCCGACCCCGCGACGAGCCTTGCGCCGTATCGGCTTTTCAATATTGGTAACGAGCAACCGGTAGAACTGTTGCGCTATATCGAAGTGCTGGAACAAAGCTTGGGCCGCAAGGCCGTGATGGAGCTGCTGCCGCTGCAGGCGGGCGACGTGCCGGATACCGAAGCTGACGTGTCGGCACTTGCTGCGGCAGTGGACTACACGCCAAAGATTTCGGTGGAAGAGGGCGTGGCCAATTTCGTCCGCTGGTACCGAGATTATTACGCCGTCGATTGAGGTCTAGCGTTACGACCCGGGTTGGTCAACGGAGACGCTAAGCGCCGCTCCGGCAGCCCAGGCTGCCCCCGCACGAGCGCGATTTGTCGCGGTGCGGGCGCGGCTCGCTGGGAGGCCGGCTACAATGCGCCCGTGGCGATCACTGCCCTACGTCGTGCGGATGCAGCCAGCCCATCCAGATGCCAAAGGCGACCATCGCAATGAGCAGCAGCGACAGGCCGATACGTCGCGTCAGCGCCCACACGGTGCGCTTGTCGTTGTCCTTGTCGGTCATCATGAAATACAGCGCCTGGCCGAGGCTGAAAATCACCACCAGCAGCACGACCACAAGCGCGGTTTTATAGATGGTTTCCAAGTGATAGACCCGATCCAAGTTGACGTTCCGAGTATAGCGGCCGCTTTCCGGTACTCCGCATGAGCGGATTTCGTCGTCCATCGTGGTGGGCATTGCTGCTGACGGTCGCTGGCGCGTTGCTGTTCATACGTCTTGGCGTGTGGCAGTTGCACCGCGCCGACTTCAAGGACGCGCTTCTGCGTCGGTATGCCGCATCGGCCACGGCGCCCCTGCAGGAGTTTGCCAAGGTCGCCGATACGCCACCCGACGATGGCTTTCCGCGCGTGCACGTCATCGGCCGTTACCTGACCGACCGCGTCTATTTGCTGGACAATCCGAACCACGACGAGCGTGGCGGGGTAGAGGTTTTTGTGCCGCTCTCGCTGCGTGGTGCGCAAAAGCTCCTGCTGGTGGACATGGGTTTTTTGCCTGGCAACGGTACCGGAGAGGAGCCGCAGCTGCCGGCTCTGCCGAGCACCGAAGTGAGCTTGCAAGGTCTGTACGTGCCGACGCCGCCGATCGGTTTTCAGATGGGCGGCAACGCGCTGCAGCAGCAGGCGCGCTGGCCTAAAAAAAGCATTTTTCTGGACCCCGTCGAAGTAGCGCACGATCTCAACCGCACACTTTACCCGCGCATGCTGGCGCTCGATCCCGACCCGGCGTCGATCTACGTGCGCGTGCACACGCTGGATTTTTCCTCGATGCCGCCGGCGCGCCATCGCGCGTATGCTTTTCAGTGGTTTACCTTCGCGCTGGCGGCGGTGGTGCTTCTGCTGGTGCTGCATCGCAAGCGCGGTCCGCGCC
>CAIKJM010000223.1 GCA_903827735.1 uncultured Rhodanobacter sp.
CGAGGTGTCATTCTTCGGTTGGGACGAAGTCTCCACAGTCAGCATCGAGGACAGCTACGCGCAGGCGCTACTGGCCGTCGCCGGCACGGCGCCGCCGCTGGAACAGAGCGATGCCGGCGTCAGCCGCATTTGAGCTGACGCCGCGCCCCAGCAGTAAACGTATGGCGTGACGCCAAACGCCTGCCGCCAAAAGCGGCGGGCGTTTGCTTGTTCGCACCGTTGGCGCCGGCCAGCATTCACCCGGAATTTTCGCCGACGCGCATTCAATCGAGGTTCGCGCGAGCCGCCCGGTGCCCGCGTTTGCCTGCCGCGGAGATCACCCATGAGCAAGAAAAAAGTCGCCGACATCATCATCGAAACGCTGCAGGCTGCCGGCATACAGCGCTGCTACGGCATCGTCGGCGACACGCTTAACCACATTACCGACGCGATCCGCCGCAGCGATATCGAGTGGGTGCATATGCGCCACGAGGAGGCCGGCGCGATGGCCGCCGGCGGTGAAGCGCTGATCACGGGTCGACTAACCGCCTGCGCAGGCACCTGTGGACCGGGCAGCCTGCATTTCATCAACGGCCTGTTCGAGGCGCACCGCAACCGCGCGCCCGTGGTGCTGATCGCCACCCAGGTCGCCACCAGCGAGATGGGCATGGATTTTCCGCAGGAGGTGGATTTGAAACCGATCTACGATACCTGCAGCCATTTCTGCGCCTATATCCATTCGCCGGCGCAGGCGCGCCGCGTAACCGCGCTCGCTGCACAGGCCGCACTCAACAAGCGCGGCGCTGCGGTGATCATCGTGCCGGGCGACATCAGCCAGATGGAGGTCGAGGACGGTCTGGCCTTCCGCCCGCATCAGCCGCAGCCGGTGCTGCGGCCGTCCGATGCCGAGCTGGACGAGATCGCCGCGGTGATCAACGCGGGCAAGCGCGTTACGCTTTACTGCGGCTCCGGTTGCGAGGGCGCCGAGCAGGAAATCGTCGCGCTGGCCGAAAAGATCAAGGCGCCTGTAGCCCATACCTCGCGCGCCAAGGATTTCATCGAGCCCTACAACCCATACAACATGGGCATGACCGGCATCCTCGGCGTGGAATCCGGCTTCCGCGCGCTCGACGCGTGCGACACCCTGCTGCTGCTCGGCGCCGATTTCGCCTGGAGCCAGTTCTATCCGAACGAGGCCAAGCTCATCCAGATCGACGGCGACGCCACCCATCTGGGCCGGCGTCATCCGGTCGATATCGGCGTGGTGGGCCACATCAAGGACACCATCGAAGCCCTGCTGCCCCGTCTGCACGCGCGCGAGGAGCACGCCTTCCTGCGCAACAGCCTCAAGCATCGCGACGCCACGCTCAAGCAGATCGCCGAAGAAGAGCACGCCGGCGGCGACGGGCTGATCCATCCGCAGTATCTGACCAAGCTGATCGATCAATATGCCGACGACGATGCGATCTTCACCGCCGACGGCGGCAGTCCGATGGTCTGGTTACTGCGCCACATCACCAGCAATGGGAAACGACGCACGCTGACCAGCCTGGTCCACGGCACCATGGCCAATGCGATGCCCGAGGCGCTCGGCATCCAAAAGGCGCTGCCTGGTCGGCAGGTGATCTCGCTTTCGGGCGACGGCGGCATCAGCATGCTGCTGGGCGACCTGCTCACCGCCGTGCAGGAAAACATTCCGATCAAGGTGATCGTCTACAACAACAGCTCGCTCGGCTTCGTCGAGATGGAGCAGAAAGTTGAAGGCCTGCTGGATGCGTTTACGGAGTTGAAGAATCCGGACTTTGCCAAGCTGGCCGAGGCGATCGGTTTCTACGGCCGCCGGGTGGACGATGCCTCGACGCTGGAGGAGGCCGTGCGCGATGTGCTGTCGCAACCCGGCCCCGCGCTCCTCGACGTCAAGGTCAATCGCTACGAGCTGGTGATGCCGCCAAAAGTAGAAGTGGGGCAGGTGCTGCACACGGCGCTTTACTCGGCCAAGGCGATCATCGCCGGCCGCGGCATGGAAGTCGAAGAGCTGGTGCGCACCAACTTCGCCGACTGACCTCACGCAACCGCCGGCTCCGGACGGATGCCAGCGGTTGCCGCTCACGCGCTACTTCTTCAGTGCGCCCTGTCCAAACATGTGCTTTCGCGCTTCCTCGTCGGTGGCCAGATCGGTTTTGCC
>CAIKJM010000224.1 GCA_903827735.1 uncultured Rhodanobacter sp.
CGGTCCTGGATACGGTTGCGACATACAAAGAACGTACAGAGGCACTAAAGAAAAAAATCAAGAAAGCCTTGTTTTATCCCATGATGGTGTTGGCTGTCGTTTTTATTGTCATCCTCATCATGCTGCTTTTTGTGGTCCCTGTATTCGCCAAGACCTTTGAAGATGCTGGCGCCGCCTTACCCGCGCCGACCCAACTTTTAGTTGACGCATCAAAGTTCATGCAGAGCTATTGGTTTGTGGTGATTGGCATTATCGGCGGAGCGATAGCTGCCGTGGTGATTGCTAAAAAGCGATCCTTGAAGTTTGCGCATTTTATGGATCGGCTTGCTTTGAAGATGCCAATTATGGGAAACATCGTCCGCAACTCGGCGATCGCGCGCTTTGCCCGTACGCTGGGTGTCACATTTCGTGCGGGCGTTCCTTTGGTGGAAGCGCTTGACGCTGTAGCCGGAGCCACTGGGAGCATCGTATACGGGGACGCGGTACGTCAGATGCGGGAGGACATTGCAGTGGGTCACCAGCTGCAAATGGCCATGAAGCAAACCAGCCTTTTCCCCAATATGGTGGTTCAGATGGTCGGCATCGGTGAGGAATCCGGCGCGCTTGACAACATGCTGTTCAAGGTTGCTGAGTTCTACGAGAGTGAAGTCGAAAATGCCGTAGACACGCTTTCCACCCTGCTTGAACCGCTGATCATGGTGGTCCTCGGCACACTGGTCGGCGGCATTGTAATTGCGCTGTACCTGCCAATCTTCAAGCTCGCCGGCACATTCTAAAATCGCTTCCGCAAAACGCCGCAGAGATGCCGTGATAGGCCAACTCTGCGGCGTTTTTCTGTCAGGACTATGCTATGCCCGAAATGCCGCTGGTTGTTTGGATTGCTTTTGCCGGCGTGCTCGGCCTGCTGGTGGGCAGCTTCCTCAACGTCGTGATTCTGCGTCTGCCTGAGCGCATGGCCGCGGCCTGGGAGCAGGAAGCGCGCGATGTGCTGGAGCTGGAAGTCGAACCTTCGCCGCTGCCGCCCGGCATCGTGCGCGAGCCGTCGCACTGCCCGCATTGCAAGCACCGGCTGTCGGCGCGGGACAATATCCCTCTGTTCGGTTGGCTGCTGCTGCGCGGGCGCTGCCGCTACTGCCAGACGACCATTTCGATCCAGTACCCGCTGGTGGAATTGCTCAGTGGCGTGCTCAGTGCGGTCATCGTGTGGAAGTTCGGCCCGTCATGGCAAGCCCTGGCGGGGCTGACGCTGACCTGGACGCTGATCGCGCTGTCGGGCATCGATTTTCGCACCCAGCTGCTGCCGGATCAGCTGACCTTGCCGCTGCTCTGGCTTGGATTGCTGCTGGCACTTTTGCCAATGTTTGTGACGGCGCCGTCGGCGATTATCGGCGCGGCTATTGGCTACCTTAGCCTGTGGAGCGTCTACTGGCTTTTCAAACTGCTGACAGGCAAGGAAGGCATGGGCTACGGCGACTTCAAGCTGCTGGCCGCACTCGGTGCCTGGATGGGGCCGGTAGCGCTGTTACCCATTGTGCTGCTTTCCTCGCTGATCGGCGCTCTGGTCGGCGGCAGCCTTATCGTGCTGAGGAAGCGCGATAGCCAGATACCGATGCCGTTTGGGCCTTTTATCGCGGCGGCAGGCTGGGTGTGGTTTGTGGCGGGCGATCACCTTCTGCACTCGTACATGCAGATGACCGGCGTGCGATAAGCATGAAGATGGATACGCTCGTCATTGCGTTGACCGGCGGTGTAGCTGCCGGAAAAAGCGCAGTGGCTCACCGATTCGAGGCGTTAGGAGTGCCTGTGTACGATGCCGATCTGGCATCGCGTGAAGTTGTTGCACCGGGCACGCCCGGGCTGACTGCTATCGCCGAGGCCTTCGGTGCCGGCGTGCTCGATGAAACAGGCAAGCTTGATCGCCGCGCGATGCGCGAGCGGGTGTTTGCCGACCCGGTCGCGCGGCGCACGCTAGAGGCGATCGTCCACCCTCTCGTTCGCGGCTGGCTGCGCGATCGTGTCGCCGCGGAAACGGCACCCTATTGCCTGCTGGCTATTCCCCTACTGGCCGAAAACATCAGCCACTATCGCTGGATAAAGCACGCCTTGCTGGTGGACGCGTCGGAGTCGCTTCAGCTCAGCCGACTTGTGCAGCGCGACGGTATCGATGAAACGCTGGCCAAACGCATGCTGGCGCAACAGGCCAGTCGCGCCGAACGGCTGACGCTGGCGGATTACGTGATCGACAACAGTGGCGAAGAAGCGTCTCTCGATAATGCCGTCGTCGAGCTGCACGGAAAGTTTCTGGCCTTGGCGCAAAGGGATCGGAACATCTGACGGGAGCTGACGGCGCTGGGGCGTTTCGGCGATGAAAAGTGTGACGCGATGGGTGTCTGGCGTCTGCTCTAGCGCCCGGTTGTACTGAGCGAAGAATGCATCAGCAAGCGAAATCGGAGCACTTGAGGATTGTGCACTCTTCGACTTCGACGCTACGCGCCTACGCTCAGGGCGAACGTTAACACGGGGAGTCGAGGGTCGACTCCATCAGGACATGCGAAGCTTTTCCACTCACGAAATAAGGTTCAGGGCGAGCAACATTCTTTGACCATCACGATACCCTGCGCACTATTGCGCTTTGCCTGCTTCGTATCCAGCGGACTGAGGCCACCAGCGGCGTAAACCGGCAGCGACGCGCCTTCCGCCGCCGACTGAAAAGCCGACCAGGCTTGTGGCGCGTCGAAACCCAAACCCGTGACTTGCCTTATAACCAAAGGCAGCGTCGCAAAGTCTGCTCGTATCCGGGTCGCTGCGGCCAACTGCGATGCATCGTGGCAACTCACGCCGATCAGCTGCCGCCAGGGCAGCGGTCGCTCCAATAAGCGCATGCATTGTTCGCTGCTGAGCTGCACGCCGATGCCCAAAAGTCGGGCGCCCTCGATATCGCTGTCGAGTATCAGCTTTACATCGTGTGAGTGCGCAGCGGGTAGCAAGTCCCGCGCAAATTCGCGAACAGCTTCGACCGGCCAGAGGGGTAGATGCAGTTGCAGCAGGCTCAGGCCACTGGCGAACGCTACGCGAATTCGCTCCAGCCAAACCTCGCGTTGATGGAACACTACATCGGCGGGAGTCACGGCGTAGGTGGCCGGCAGCCGCAGTGCCTGCAGGATGGGCCGATCCGCGGGTGTCATGCTCTCCGGATCAATGGTCATCGGATCGCACCACTGCAGCGCCTGTCCCTCACGCGACTGGGGAGTTCCCAACCACCCGTCGACGCGCCAGGCATCGAGGACTAGGCGACGATCGTCATAGGTCCACGGTACGCGAATCAGCGGCTGGGCAGACTGAAGCTCGAGGCCCAGCTCTTCGCGCAGTTCGCGGGCGAGCGCCTCCAGCGGCAACTCACCTATTTCCAGCTTGCCGCCGGGGAATTCCCAGAAGCCGGCAAGGTGCTTTCCCGGGGGCCGCTCGGCCAGCAGCACGCGCCCATCACCGTCGATCATCAGGCCAGCCATTACATGCATGGCGATGGGCGCTCCGTCACTGGCGCGGTGATAACGCCGCGATCAGTTGCTGCGCAGATACTCGACCATGTCGAAATCATAGGCGTGCTCGGCATCGGCCTTGTGGTGCACGCGCGACACTTCGGTCCACTCGCTGAAATGTGTGCCTGGAAAAAACGTATCGGCGCCGTTGATCGCTGCGCTGACCCAAGTGAGATACATGCGGCGAGCCATTGGCAACGCTTCGGCAAATACCTGACCGCCGCCGATCACCATCAGGCCGGTCTGATCTGTCCGAGCCAGCGCCTCTTCCACCGAACGCACGGTGATCTGCCCAGGAAACGGCGCCTCATGGCGGCGCGACAGCACCATGTTGACGCGATCTGGCAGCGCCCGACCGATGGAAATCGCGGTGTTGTAACCCATAAGTACGTTCTTGCCCGTGGTCAGCTGCTTGAACCAGCGCAGGTCATCGGGCAGATGCCACGGCAGCTCTCCCTTCAGGCCAATGGCGAAGTTCTCATCCAGCGCGGCAATCAACGAAATAGCCATGAAATTCCTTGGGGC
>CAIKJM010000225.1 GCA_903827735.1 uncultured Rhodanobacter sp.
ATCCGCCCCGGCTTGGCGCGCACCACATAACGCGAGTAGTTGGCGTCGATACGAAGCGGCTCGAGCGTGGCGTTATAAGTGAACGAATTGGTCCAGCTGCCGGTGCCCGGCACCTGCAGACGTTCGATGACGCCAACGATGGTGGTTGGCGTCGTACTGCCATCGAGATACATGGCCTTGCCCACCGCGTTGCCGCCGGGAAACAATTTGTCCGCAATGGGCTTGGTCACGATCACCAAGGTAGGCTCGGTTTGATCGTGCATGCTGCGGTGCTGCACGTCGGCTGCGGTAAAGGCGCGACCGGCTACAAGGCGAACGCCCAGTGTGGAAAGCATCTGTTCGTCGCCGAAGTAGAACGTGGTGCGGGTATTGCCTCCCTTGCGCATCTCGCCACCCGGCTTGAGCGAAATCGCGCCGTTCCACGACGAGTTGAGCAGCGGCAGCGAGTTGATCGGCGCCACCGAGGCCACATCGGGGAGATTGCGAAGCGCTGCCAGATCCTCCCGCTGCATGTTGTCCAGCTTGGCGACGCCGGCCGCATCGTCCGCGTCCGGTGCACCGACCCATTGCTGAGTGACGAGAAACAGATTGCTTTCATCGATGCCGGTCACGCGATGCACGCGCTCGATACGTTGGCCGATGATGAAGATCGCGTTGCAGACGATAGCCAGGGTCAGCGCGATCTGCAGTGCGATCAGCACCACGCCGGCCTTGTGTTTGCGCAATGCGGCGAGAATGGGATGCATGGTCATAAAAGGTAATCCTGGCTTTGATCGGGAGTGCGGCCATGGATGGCCGCTTCTACGCGCAGGGACAGCGCACTAATTACTTTTGAGCTGCCAGGCGGGCTGTACCCGCGAAGCTCGGAAAGTGGGATAAAGCCCTGCGAGCAGAGTCGCCAGAATCGCAATCACCAACGTGAGCGCCAGCAGCGCAAAGTCGACCCGCGCGAGTGTGGCAATCTCCTTCGGCAGCACCCAGCCCACGCTCAGCACACCCAGGCCCGTCAGCAGCAAACCGAGCACGCCGCCGGCCATGCCGACCATGCCCGCTTCGGTGAGAAACTGCGCATAGATCGAATTTCGCTGCGCCCCCAAGGCACGACGCACGCCGATCTCGCTGCTGCGCCGGAGGAACTTCGCCAGCAGCAGACCTGCCGTATTGACCAGACAGACAATCAGCAGCCCGAGAGCGACCAGCAACGAGACCTTGGTATCGCTCGGCACCACGTGTTCGGAGTCCAGCCAGTCAGGCAGGTTGCGTAGCCGGTTGTTGGGCGCCCAGGCAAAGCGTCCACTTTGCTGCTGCTGATGCGCATAGCCGTCCAGGTACTGACGATAAGCCGCCGCAGACGCGGCATCATCCAGTTCCGCCATATACGCAATCCAGACGCAGCTGGAATGCTGCAGCCCGACGAACCCGGATTCGGCCGGAATGGCGTTGCAGTTGGTATTGCCGTTATTGGCCATGCCCAGCGAGATGGCTCGTTCGAACGGCAGAAACACATCGTCCAGCCCGGTGGAGAACCCGCCGCTGTTGACCACGTCATAGAAACGCGGCTGCGGATTCCAGTTGTCCAGCACCCCGACGACGCGGTAATCCTTGCCCTCGATGTCGATGGTTTTCCCGACACTATTCGCGCCGCCGAACAGCTTCTGGTTGAGCTTGCTGCTGATCACCACGACCGCCGCGCGCTGCGCGTCGTCATCGGCCGACCAGCTGTTGCCATACTGAAACGGCACGTCGAGCATGGGGAAAAACTCGCTGTAGACCGCATGCCCGCTGGTCGTGATGGGATGTTCGCCGGCATCGGCCGGCACGATCGACGGCGAGATCTGGTACATCGCCGACTGCAGCTTGGCGCGATGATCCCGCATCAGCTTCAGCGCATCGGTGTAATCCATCGCATCGGGTGGTTCGCCATCCGCACCGCGCCCGGTCGGTCCCCACATGTCGATTTGTGGCACGAACAGCTTTGACGATTTCCATGGAATCGGATCGCCCGACACCGCGCGAAAGACCGAGTACGTCGTCATCGAAGCGGCCACGCCAAAGCCGATGGTGAGCACCATCAGCAGGGTCAATCCGGGGCTGCGCTTCAGACTGCGTAGCGCCAGTTCAAGGTAGTAACTGAACATGCGTTTCTCCGGATCGTGACATCGTGGACGAAGGGACTGAAAGAGAGGATTCGAGGAAAGTCATACCGAGCGGGTCGCCTCCACCGGCGAAACGCGCGACGCGCGCAAGGCAGGCGCCAG
>CAIKJM010000226.1 GCA_903827735.1 uncultured Rhodanobacter sp.
TGCGAAAGGCCGGCTGACGACCAGCTATTTTTTTCGCGACTTCGCCAAATGTTTCAGGACTGCGGGCAGGTCCTGCTTGATCGTCGTCAGCGCCTTCCACGGATCGTTGCGCAATTTGGCCAGCCGTATCGGGATGGTCTTGATCGTAAACGCCGCGCCGCTTTCGATCTTGCCCAGTTCTTCCCAGCGCAGAGGCGTGGCTACCGGCGCACCGGTCCGGGCGCGCAGCGAGTAGGACGCCACGCTGGTGGCGCCGCGACCGTTGCGCAGGTAATCGACGTAGATTTTCCCACCGCGTTGGGTCTTGGTCGCGGTGGCGACGAACTCCAGCGGATGCGCCCCGGCCAGGCTGTTGGCGAATGCCTCGGCAAATGCCCGCACCGTCGCCCATGCGCAGCTCGGTTTCAGCGGCACCAGCACATGCAATCCCTTGCCGCCGGTGGTGCGTACCAACGACTCGAGCCCCATCTGAGCAAGCAGCTTTCGCACCAGGCGCGCTGCGGCAACCACGCGATCCCAGGATACGTTCGGCCCGGGATCGAGATCGAACACGATGCGATCGGCACGATCCGCATCGGCTACGGTGGTTCCCCACGGGTGAAACTCCAGCGCGCCGAACTGCACCAGTTCGATGATCGACGTGGCGTTTTCCGGATAGATGTAAATCGCTTGGGCGCCGGACTCCTCTTTCAGCTTGGCCGTGCCCACGCGGTGCAGGCCCTGAATCAGGTGCTTCTGAAAAAAGCAGGCTTTGGCCGTGCCTTCGGGGCAGCGGATTACCGAGGTCGGTCGGTTAAGCACGCCGGGAAGAAACCAGTCCATCACCTTGGCATAGTAATCGGCGACGTCCTGCTTGGTGATCGTCTCGTCGGCATAAACGATGCGGTCGGGATGCGAGATGGTGATGGTGTCGGTCGAATTCCGGGCCACCTTCTTCTCACCTTTTTTGTTCGCTGTCGATGTCGCCGAAGTGTCGCGATCGGAATCGCGCAGATCGGCCGGTGTTTTGTCCGGGCGCAATGTTTTAAGGCTGGGCTGGCGTAGCAGATCGTGATTACCGATGCCGCGATAGAACACTTCGGCTACGACACTGGGTTTGATCCATAACGCACCACGCAGCAGCGGATCGATGGCCGCCAAAGGCACCGGCGGTGTTTTCTTCCCTCCGGTCGCCAGCGTGCGCGCGAGTTCACCGAGCTGCGCATCGTTAAAGCCGGTGCCGACCCGGCCCGCATAGATCCAGCCGCGCGCAGTGTCGGGATCAGGCCTTGCGATTAAAAGCGAACCGAAACCGGTGCGGCTGCCCTTGGGCGCGGTGTAGCCCACGACGGCGAACTCGTCGCTTTCCAGCCGCTTGATTTTCAGCCAGTCGTCGCCGCGGCCGGCGCGGTAGCCGCCGTCCGCACGTTTGCAGATGATGCCCTCGAGCTTTTGCTGATTGGCCATTTCCAGTGCCGCCTCGCCGTTGCCGACGCTGTGGCTGCTGAAGGCCAAGGGACGCGAAGCGTGCGCGAGGATGCGCTTGAGCAGCGCTTTGCGCTCGATCAGAGCAACGCGGCTCAGGTCCATGCCTTCGAAGTAGGGCAGATCGAACATCATGTATGCCAGCGGCTTCTGCGCATCGCCGGACAAGGTTTTCTGCAGTGCGTTGAAATCGCTGTGGCCTTTTTCATCGAGTGCGATCAGCTCGCCATCGAAGTGCGCTGAGGACAGACCCAGCGCTTCGATCGCCTGGACGATTTCCGGCAGCCGGTCATTCCACGGCAGGCCGTTGCGCGACCACAGGCGCACCTTGCCGTCGGCGATGGTGGTGAGAATGCGGTACCCGTCCCATTTGACCTCGTGAATCCAGTCGCTGCCCGTGGGCGGATGCTCGCGCAGCTTGGCCAGCTGCGGCTTAAAGAACTCGGCGTTCGGTGGCGACCTTACGGCGCCGGGGAGGGCGGCAGCGAACTTGGCCAGCGTTGATCGTGCCGCGGCTTTCGGCTTGGGTACGGCCTTTTTTCGCGCCACCGATTTTTTTGCAGCCGCTTTGGACGTTGTCGTTTTGGCCGCCTTCAGCGTGCTCGCCTTCATGGTCGCGTTGAGAAGATCGTCGGCGTCGATATCCGCGGCGAAAGTGTCCTTAGCCTTGACAAGAAACCACGCCGGCTGGCGCTCCTTGCTGCCGCTGCGTATCAGATGCCAGCTTCCTTTGAGGCGTTTTCCGAACAGCTCGAACTCGAGGTGGCCTTTCACCAGCTGGGCTTCCGGATCGCCCTTCGTCGACCACACGCCCTTGTCGAACTGATCAACATGACCTTTGCCGTAGCCCTCGGTGATATCGCCCTGAAAATCGGCGTAGGCGACCGGATGATCCTCGACTTCGACAGCGAGCCGTTTGACCGAGGGATCGAAGCTCGGGCCCTTGGGCACCGCCCAGCTTTTCAGCGTGTCGCCCACCTGCAGACGGAAATCGAAGTGGCGGCTGCTGGCGTGATGCAGCTGCACCACAAAAATCGCACGGCCTTTTTTGTTTTTCGCAGCGTCGACATTGGGCTCGGATGTTTTGGTGAAATCGCGTTTGCGCTGATAGTCGCGAAGGCTCATGCATGCTCCGTCGAGTACGCGATGGGGGTGACCTGGAGCCCGCGCCGTGGATGCGGGTCTGAGTGCGACGGCCTCCAACCGATGATCGTCGAACTCTCTGAAGGTGCGCCTGCGGCCGTCAAACAAGGGTGAGCGAGCTACAGGGTGCGGGGAACCATCGCACGCTGCCTACGATCAACTCCTCAGCGCAGATGATCCAGCCGCAAACGCTGGCGATCGTCGGTCAGCCGCCACGCGGCGGCGTAGGCCACCGCCACGGCGACCAGGCCGCTGGCGCCGGACAGCAGAAACATCAGCAGGATCTGGTACTTCACCGCCTCGATCGGATCGAGCCCTGCCAGGATCTGACCAGTCATGATGCCGGGCAGGGTAATGATGCCGGCAGCCGACATCTGGTTGATGATCGGCAGCATGGCGCGGCGAATCGAGCCGCGGATCAGCGAAGCCATGGCCGTCCAGTACGAATGGCCCAGCATCAGCCGCGCTTCGATGCCCGGCTGCGCGGCTTCCACACCGCTGAGCACGCCGTCGAGCGCGATGCTTCCCGCGTTCAGCACGCTGCCCAGAATGATGCCGACCAGCGGGATGGCGTAGTGTGGATCGAACCAGGGATCGGGGCGTATCGCGGTGATCAGCGCGAACACGCTGGCCAGCGTTGTGGCGCCGGCCACGCTGACCAGTCCGATCAAATAATTCTGTCCGTGAATGAGCGACCGATCGGGCCGCGCGGCGACTTCGCGCGCAGCGACCAGCACCATCAGCATCACGATAACGGAGGTCGCGATCGGACTGTTGAGAGCGAACACGAATTTCAGCACGTAGCCGATCATCACCAGCTGTACGACCATGCGCGCCGCGGCGATGGCGATCTGCCGGTGCAGACGCAGGCGCAGAACGATCGACAGCGCAATATCGACGATCACCAGCGAGGCGGCGATGCTCAGATCGAGCGGTTGCAGCAGGATGGTTTTCATGCGGCCACCGCCTTGCCGCCGACGATGTGCAGGGTCTGCTGACCCATGCGAGCGGCCTGCGCGGCATCGTGGGTTACCAATACGAGGATCAGCCCGCGTGCAAGCTCCTCGGCGAGCAGCGATTCCACCGCGGTCACGCTGTCCTGATCCAGCGAAGCGGTTGGTTCGTCTAGCAGCAGCGCGGTCGGCCTTGTTACCAGCGCACGAATCAGCGCGAGCCGCTGCCGTTCGCCGGAAGAAAGACGCAGCACCTGACGCTCGAAAATATCGCTTGGAAGCCTCAGTCGATCAGCGAGCTGTCGGGCGTTGGTCAGCGTCGCCTCGGCAAAGTGTTCCTGCACCGTTGGCGCCCACCAGCCGGCCTGCGCCGGCACTAGCATCACGCGCTGTCGCCATGTCGATGCCGGCATCGCGCGGCGATCCATGCCAGCCAGCGACAGCTCGCCTTCCGCCGGGTCCATGTCGGCCAGCATGCGCAGCAGCACGCTCTTCCCCGAGCCGGACGCACCGGTGATACAGAGGCATTGCGCGGCCTCGATCGACGCATTGAACGGGCCGGCCCTGGCGTTGCGCAGCATGTGCATGCGTAGGGTCATGTTTGATCGGCCTGTTCGGTGGGCATTGTGGATGTGCGGTAGCTTAGTGTCGCTGGATAGCGGTGACGAAATCTTGCAGCCCATGAATACACACCAAGGCTTACGAGGAGCTTCGCCGGACAGAGCGGTTTTTTTTGTGGCGCCTTAGCGGACGCAGAGCGGGCCCGCCGCTGATCAAAAAAATCAAA
>CAIKJM010000227.1 GCA_903827735.1 uncultured Rhodanobacter sp.
ACAGCGCGTGGCCGCTCAATCCTTGATTCCGCCAGGCGTCGGCAACCTCGCGGAACAGCGCGCGCGCAGCGTCGGCGCAGGCCTGCTGCAGCGGCGCATCGCCCACTGTAAACGTATCGCCGACATCGCCCTCGTGACCGTTGAAAACCAGGCCGAGGTCGATGAAGTAGCCGTCGTTTTCACCCAGCCGCACGGCCGGATCAGATTTTTGCCGATATGTTTTGATGGTGTTGGCGCCGATGCGGATCAGCACTGGGTGCCAGAGCCGCTCCATGCCCAGTTCGCGAAAGACGTTGGCCGCTTCCACTCGCGCCTCGTCTTCGGAAATGCCGGGGCGCATACGCGCGCGGATACCGTGGAGCGCGGCCCAGCTTTTGTCGCGAGCGTGTTGCATCAGGTGGATGTCGTAGCGTTTGCCGACGGCTTCGCGCGCGGTCGCAGGCATGGTGTCGAAACCCAGGGAGAGCTGTTGACGGAGTGACACGATCAGCCCAAATACAAAAGCAGCAAAGCGATCAGCGCCGGCAGCGCCTGGATCCACAGAATCTTCCGGCTGGCGGTGAAGCCGCCGAAGATGCCCGCCACCAGCACGCAGGCGAGAAAGAATGTTTTTACACCGAAGCCGGCGACGCCAAGGCTCAGGCCCCAGATCAGTCCTGCGGCGAGGAAACCGTTGTACAGCCCCTGATTCGCCGCCAGCGCTTTCGACTGCTGGGCAAACTCCGCGCTGAGGCCAAAGGCGCGGCGGCCGGCTGGCTTGGTCCACAAAAACATTTCCAGCACGAGGAAATACACGTGCAGCAACGCGATGATGGCAATGACGACGGTGGCGGCGACGGACATGAGCTTCCCCGGGTGGCGACGTTCGCCGGCAGCGGCGATCATCGTGGGCAGTGTCGCAGCCGGATCAGCCCATCGCAAATCCGTCTATCAACAGCTCAAGGCGAAAACGGGGTAACCGGCACCAGCAAGGGCTGAATATCATCTACCGGCGCAGCCAGTCGCCGCAGCCAGCGATAGTGAGAGGCGATGCCCGCGGCAAAGCTGCGGTGCGTTCGGTACGTCACGCCGTATTCCCGGCAGGTGGCCTCGACCACGCGCGCTACGGCCGGATAGTGCACGTGCGAAATTCGTGGAAACAGATGGTGCTCGATCTGGAAATTGAGCCCGCCGATCAGCCAGCTCAGCACGCGGCTGTCACGCGAAAAATCCACCGTGGTTTCCAGCTGGTGAATCGCCCACGGCGTATCCATCTGTCGGCTCGCGGCGTTGGGTGCGGGAAAGTCGGCTTCCTCGACCACGTGCGCCATCTGGAACACCAGCGCCAGCAGCACGCCGGCCACGGCCGAGGTGGTTGTGTAGAACAGCAGCACTGCGCCAATCGAGTGAAAGAACAGCGGCAGTCCAAACGCCAGCATGAAGAACACCAGCTTGCCTATTACAAAGCCCGCCAGGCCCCAGCCACGTGGCCGATCAAACGGACGCTCGCCGACCGTGCCGGAGATCATGTCGCGAAAATCGCCGTACACGTGCCAGCGAATGGCGGTGACGCCGTACAGCACCCACAGATACAGATGCTGCCAGCGGTGCCATGGCCGCCAGGGCTGCTCGGGCGACAACCGTCCGAGTACGCCAAGATCAATATCGCTGTCGTGTCCGGCGACGTTGACCCAGGTGTGGTGAAAGCGCGCATGTTTCCACTGCCAGATGTACGAGCTGCCGCCGACCAGATCCAAGGTCAGCGCCATCAGCCGGTTGACCCAGCGCCGATCCGAATACGCCTGATGGCCACCGTCGTGCATCACGTTGAAGCCGATGCCGGCCACCGTCGTGCCGAGTGCTACGCTGAGCGCTAGCGCCTGCCAGCCGTTACTCGCTAAGAACACCAGCGCGACATAGCTGATGGCAAACACGGTCAGGATGACGGCGGTTTTCAGATACATCGCCGCGCTGTCGCGCTGGCGGGTACCGCTGTCCTTGAACTGCGCATCGACGCGGCGACGCAGTTCGCGATGAAAGCTATTGTCGCCGTTGAACCTCAGGCGTTCGGACAGGGCGTCGGGCAACGCCGCCGCGGCGGCCGTCCTGCGATGCGATAAATCGAAGGACATGGGGCGGCCAGACGAGTGATGTGGTTGCCAGCGTAGCCCATCTGCGGTTACGCGCGCGTTGAGGTGTTGTGCGGGTTCGCCAACAGGCTGGCTCAAACCGCCGCTTTGAATGTCACCACCAGCACGTCGCGATGCGCCGGCTTGGTTGGATCGAACGGCGTTACCGCGGTCACGCCGTGACTGACCTTGGCATCGTCGACCAGAGCCGCGTCCAGCGCGTGGGTAAGGGTGAAGCTGCCGAGCAGGTCGCCGTTGCCGCCGTGGATGGTGGTAATGCCGCTTTCGATATTGGTGCGATCGATCAGCAGCACCAGCACGTAGTCCACACCGTCGCGGTGCACGCCTTCCGGGGTGGGTTCGCCCGCTTCACCGATGCTGGCCTCGATGCGAAACTGATGCACCTCGACATGCCAGCGGGGCACGCGCGGCGCCAGCGAGCCGAACAGCGCATGGCTGAACGCAAGAATGCGGCGAAAGCTCGGGCCGTCGGTGATCTTCGGCCTGATCGGTACAAACCATCGTTCGATACCGCCCTGCAGTTTGTTGTGCTGCAAGGTCTGCACGTGCGGCTGTTGCGGGTTGCGGGTGATGCTGCCGTCGGCGCCTATGTCGAACGTGGCATGGCGACGACGGCGCTTGCGCCCCTTGGCGGCGAGGTAGGCGTCGGGCGCCAGATCGTTCCAGCTTTCGGTGAATGCCTGCCAGTCCTCCAGGGACCTTGGATCGTCCAGTAATCCATCCATGGTCTCGGCGCCAAGAAAGGCAAAGCCCTCACCCTGCAGCCGAGCGTGCAGGGCGGACAGATCGGTTTGAGTAGTCATCCCGTTACGTTACCAGCAGCCGCGGGTGCGCCGATATCCGGCCCCGTCGATGCCTCTGCTTTATCCGCCTGGAAATGCGGCATCCAGCCACGCCGGTACCGGGATATTTTTTTCGCGCAGAAAGCCCGGGTTGAACAGCTTGGCCTGGTAGCGCGTGCCGGCGTCGCAGAGAATCGTGACCACGGTGTGGCCAGGACCCAGCTCGCGCGCGAGCCGAATGGCGCCGGCTACGTTGACGCCGCTGGACCCACCCACGCACCAGCCCTCATCGTGCAGCAGCTGATGCGCCAGCGGGACCGACTCGTCATCGGGTATCGACCAGGCCAGATCGATCGGCGCGCCGTCGAAATTGGCGGTGACGCGGCTGGAGCCGATGCCCTCGCTGATCGAGTTGCCGCTGGCGACCAGTTCGCCGGTGTTGACGTAGGTGGCGAGCGCCGACCCGGCCGGATCCGCCAGCGCGATGCGCACATCGGGCCTGCGCGCCTTCAGCGCCCGGCCAACGCCGGCCAGGGTGCCGCCGGTGCCGGAAGCGCAAACAAAACCGTCGATGCGGCCGGCAGTTTGTTGCCAGATCTCCACGCCGGTGGTCGCCTCGTGGAAATCGCGGTTGGCCGTGTTGTCGAACTGATTGGCGAACCATGCGCTGCCGGGGTCGGCAGCATTCAGCGCCTCGGCATGCGCACGGGCCTGATGGGCGTAGTGGTTGGGGTCTTTGTAGGGCACGGCGGGCACCAGGCGCACTTCGGCGCCGGTGATGCGCAGGGCGTCGATCTTTTCCCGGCTCTGCGTCTCGGGCATGAAGATGATGGTGCGATAGCCAAGGCTGGCGCCCAGCAGGCCCAGGCCGATGCCGGTATTGCCAGCGGTACCTTCGACAATGGTGCCGCCGGCGCGGATCTGCCCGCGCCGGATCGCATCCTGCAACAGGCCCAGCGCGGTTCGATCCTTGATCGAGCCGCCGGGGTTCATCAGCTCCGCCTTCGCAAGCACCTCGCAGCCGGTGAGCAGCGAGGCATGGCGCAAACGCAGCAGGGGCGTTTGGCCAATAGTGGCGGCGAGGTCGGGTTTGCTACTCATGCGGTTACGTCTTCAGTGAATGGCGATGCGGGATAGTGCATCAAACCAGGCCGCTTGAGGCCGCCGGTACACAGTCCGATCTCCTCTTGCCGACCTTTGGGCACTGCCGTCTAAGACGATCATTTTTTTGGCGCGGGCACGAGACGAAGATACGGTTTCAGTGTTTTCCAGCCGCCCGGATGCAGGGTCTTGGCGTCCTCGTCCGATACCGATGGCGCAATGATCACGTCGTCGCCGGCTTTCCAGTCGACCGGCGTGGTGAGTTTTTTGCCGTCGGTGAGCTGCAGCGAATCGAGCACGCGCACGATCTCGTCGATGTTCCGGCCCGCGCTGGGCGGGTAGGTCAGGGTGAGCCTCACCTTCTTGTTCGGATCGATGATGAAGACCGAACGCACGGTGACCTTGGCGTCGGCCTTCGGGTGAAACATGCCGTAAAGCTTGGCCACTTCCAGGTCCGGGTCGGCCATCAGCGGATAGTTGATCGCGGTGCCGCCAACGTCCTCGACGTCGCGCGCCCAGCGCTTGTGATCCTCGACCGAGTCCACCGAGAGCCCGATCAACCTGGTGTTGCGTGCGTCGAACTCACTCTTGCGCCGAGCAAACGCGCCCAGCTCGGTGGTGCATACCGGAGTGAAGTCCTTCGGGTGAGAAAACAGTACCACCCAGTGGTCGCCCACGTAGTTGTGAAAATGAATCGGGCCTTCGGTGGAGTCGAGGGTAAAGTCGGGGGCGATTTCGCCGAGTTGCAGACTCATGCTTTGGTTCTCCGATGGGTGTTTGACGAAACACCGAGCTTACTCGCGCGATGTTTGATTTTGGTGATGGTTGTAGGCTATGTCGACTTTTCCAGCAGCTCAACGGTGAATCGCAATATCGTGTTTTTAATATGTCTATACGTTTAGATGTTTAGACGTCTATTGACAAGAAAATGGTCAGCGTTTACTGTCACCCTACTCATCGAGACCGGCTGAGGGACAGGCCCATTGAAGCCGGGGCAACCTGCGGAACGTTTCCGCAACGGTGCTAATTCCTGCGGAAGCGCCATCTGGCGCCAATCCGGAAGATGGGCGTCATGTCTCGCAGCGCTTTGCTGACGATCTCACGCATGACGACCTCTCCGGCCCTTCGCAGGACGATGCCGACTGGAGAGATGCAATGAGCTGTTCGCCCGAAACCCTGGCCACCACCAGCACCCATGCCGCGATCGACGCAATCCTGGCGCCGCTGCGCCAGCGCCCCAGCCTGACCGTTCGGCGCAGCATGCGCCGCGTCACGCTGACCCCGAAATACGGCAGCGACGCGGTCGAAGTCGACGTGCGCTATGCGTGGACGGGGGCGCCGGATGCACCTACGCTGATCGTGCAGGGCGGTATTTCGGCCGATCGCGATGTGGTGACGCTGGATCGCGGTGCCGCGCCGGGTTGGTGGCAGCCGCTGGTCGGCGCCGGTGCCGCCATCGATTTGAATCAATGGCGCGTACTGTCGATCG
>CAIKJM010000228.1 GCA_903827735.1 uncultured Rhodanobacter sp.
ACGCTATCTGTTGCCTATTGGACTGTTTGACGATGTCGAGTTGCTAGCGCCGTATCGGTCGTGAGTTCGATCGGACTTGCGATCGTAGGTTGGCGGTGAGCGCAGCGACCCCAACGTGACAAGCCATGGATGTTGAGGTGACGAGCGGCTCCTACGGCTCGGCCTTCGGGCCATTCGCCAAGCGGGCGTTTGCTCCGTCATCCTGCCTCGACAGTTGCTGCGCTCACCGCCAACCTACGCAGCGCGCTTGATCAAGCTTCGGCGGCTGCCGGCTCACCCTCGGGCGCGCCGCGACCCAGCACATCCGGCAACGCCTTACCGTTCTCGGTGAAGCTCAGTGAGACGGAGTTCAGGCAGTGGCGGTCGCCGGTGGGTTGGGGGCCGTCGGGGAAGACGTGGCCGAGATGGCTGCCGCAGCGCGCGCAGACTTCCTCGGTGCGGATCATGCCGTAGCTGGTGTCGCGGATCAGCTTGATATGCGCATCGTCGTAAGGCTGGAAAAAGCTGGGCCAACCGGTGCCGGAATCGAATTTGGCGCTTGAGCGGAATAGCGGCAGCCCGCAGAAGCGGCAGGTGTAGACGCCGTCTTTCTTGTTGTCGAGAAACACGCCGCAGAAGGCCGCTTCGGTGCCGTGTTCCAGCAACACGCGCTTCTCGTCGCGGTCGAGTCCGGCGGTGATGTCCTGGCGCTGCGTGTCGGTTGGCGGGGAAAGGTCGAAGGTGGTCATGCGGGCTCCTGACATGGATGACGAGACGATGCTTGAGCTCATGATGTTGGGATGCACGGCGTCCGATCCAACCCGCACGTTTACAGGGGCGGCGGCCCCGGCAGGCGCTGCGGCAGCTGGTCGACAATGTAGGTTCTCACTGACCAGCGGAAGGTGAAGAAGGAGATCGGCACGCTGACAAAAAAGCCGAGGATCTTGCATATCATGACAATACGATCCGTGGGAAAGCCCGCAGCGCCCATCACGCCGCCGGTAACGACACCGAAGAGGCCGCCGACGAGCGCGCCGCCGATGCTGGCGACCAGAAAAAACAGAAACCAGCTTTTCAGATAGTTGGGCTGAAACGATGCCATGCGAAAAGTCCCTCGTCGTCGAATAAATGATTACGGCCGTCGCGCGGTTCGGCGTTCCGCGATACGTTGATCCCGTTCCCCTTTAGCAGCGTAGCTAGCGTGCGCTCAACTGCCCGCTCACATCGTTGATCGAAGCGCGAATGCGCGCGCTGAAGATCGAGTCCTCGTGATGAATCAAGACGAGCCTTTCGGTGGCACGGGTCATGGCCACATAGAGCAGCCTTGCTTCGTGCGTTTCGTCTTCGCCGGATGCCGGCATCTGACCAAGGCCGGGGATGATCACCAGTGGAAACTCCAAGCCCTTGCTGGATTTCATGCTGATGATGCGCACGGCGTCCTTGACCAGGAACAGCGAGGCCTTGCCCTTGTCATCGGCCAGCCGGCAGCTGATGCTGGCGCGGTCCAGCGCATCGCGCCACTGCTCGCCCTGCTTGTTGTGGCGGAACAGCACGGCGATATCGTCCAGGCGTCGGCCGTGCGCCTGCTCGTCGCGGATCTGGCTGATCAGCGTGGCAATTTCTTCGCTGGCGCTGTTGGCTCGGATCAGCTCGGGCACGGCGCCGCGTCGGCCGGCGCTCTCCGGAGCGATCAGCGGTACGCCATCGTCCTCGCCGGCCTGCGCGTCGAGCAGCTCGCTGGCAAAGCCGCGCGCCACGGCGAGAATTTCCAGTGTGTTGCGATAGTTGAGCTTGAGGATGGTGGTGCGGCCCTGCGCCTGCACGCCCAGACTTTTCCAGGTGAACTTGCGTCGGTCGGCGCGGCCGTTGATGTTTTGCGCGTCGTCGTACAGCACCAGCAGCGAGTTGGTGTTCGGGTCGATCATCTGCACGATCAGCTTGTACCAGTCCGGCTCGAAATCGTGGCCTTCGTCGATCAGCACCGCGCCGTACTGGAAGCGTGGAATCTGGCCTTTCTCCACGCCGTCGATCACCTTCTGCACCATCTGCACGAAAAAATCCCTGCTGCCTTGGGTGGGCAGATCCACGTGGTAGGCCGTGAGCATCTTGTGGCACCACTTGTGAAAGTTGTAGACCTGCACTTTTTCGCCGAGGCCGCGCTCGCCGATCAGCTGGTCCAGCCGCGCGGCCAGGGTCTTGTTGTAGCAAAGCACGAGGATGGGCTTGCCCAGTTCGCGCGCCAGCTGCATCGCACGGAAGCCCAGAATCATCGTTTTACCCGAGCCGGCCACGCCGTGGATGACCCGGTGCTCGTCGCCCAGCGAGCGCGCCAGCTGCTCCTGCTGCGCGTCCATCACCTTGACGATGTCAGGTATCTCCAGCGGCCGCGTGATCGGGCCGGTCTCGTCGAACAGGCCGAACTGGCCTTCGCCGGGCGCCAGGCGAATCTCGGGAAACAGATGCCAGCGTACACGGTCGATCTGCGGCAGCGTCAGGGCGGTCGGAAATACCTGCGGAAACATCGCCCACAGCTGCTCCTGAAAGGTTTCAGGGTCGACTGTTTCGTAAATTTCTTCGCGGCAAAGGGTCAGATGGGCCGGAATCACGGCATCCAGGCCGCCGTCGACAAACTGCTTGCGGCTGATATTGGCCAGCACCACGCCGTAAGCCCACGGCATGACCAGCTTGCCGGCATGGCGGCTGCCTGCGGGATGGCGCAGCGCCGGATCCCGTTCCAGCACCACGCCGATTTCCAGCGCATAGGCGCGTGCCTGCAGCAGCGGGTTGGCCTCTTTCACCAGACCGCGGTCGGTGATCAGAGTGAACTGGGTGCTGTCGGCGTGCTGGATGGTTTCGGCCTTCCAGTCCTTGACCTCCAACACCAGCATGCCGCGGCGCGGGTGGAAGACAACAAAATCCGGTCGGCGCTGTTTCAGACCGATGGGGACGTCGTACCAGAGCAGATAATCGTCTTCGAGCTTGCTTTCCAGTCGTTCGGAGAGACGTTTTTCGCCGCCGGTCATGCGGGGCAGGCAGCCATTGCGGGTCGGAGTAAGCGTGGCCATCCTGCGTCCAGAGAGTTTCTGCGTCGAAGGTAGCGAAAAGCGTAGGCGTGTCAACGCTCACGTTTGTGAATCGCCGATGCCGTATTTTAGTCTTCACCAGGTTGCGTGGCCGGCAACAGTGGTACAAGAGGCGGCGCTTGAGCGCCGTACCGTGACTGCGCAAGGGAATACGTGATGCCGTTCCATATCGAAACGCTCTCCCTGATCAGCGCGCTGCAAACGGCGCTGATGGCGTTGATGCTGTGGGCCGGTACGTATGGCGATGCGGGTCGAGTCCGCCGCAGTCTTCGCTTGCGCTCGGCGGCGCTGGTGGTCGAGGCGGTGGGCTGGAGCTCGCTGGCCGCCCACGCCTACCTGTCGCCTGCTGCACTGATACTGGGCGGCAATGCCTTCAACCTGGTGGCGCAGGGTATGAGCGTGATCGCCTTGCGCATGCTGCTCGGCGAGGCGCTGCGCGGACGGTTGGTCATAGCGGTTGGCGTATTGGGCTGGCTCGGCGTGGCCTGGTTCGGCCTGATGCAGCCGAACTATCAGGCCCGCGTACTGTGGGGTTCGCTGGCGATCGGCATCAATATTCTGCTCAGCGTCGAGGCGTTGATCGGCGTTAGCGTGCGGCGCAGTTCGCGCGCCCGCGCGGTGCTGCTGGCGGTGTTTGCCATGGCGGCGGCGCTGCTAATTTGGCGTAACTTACAACTTTGGATGGGCGACTCTCTGCTGCAGGGCATCACCATCGCCAGCAACATCAATTTTTTCTACGTGATGTTTTCCGGCTTGCAGCCGCTGTTTGCCGGTATCGGGTTTTTGCTGCTCTACAACGAAATACTGCAGCAGGAGCTGCGTCTGCTGGCGCGCATCGATCCGCTGACCGGCGTCAGCAACCGGTTGGCGATCAACGAAGCGACCACGCTGATGCTGGCGCATGCGGCCCGATACCGGCAGCCCCTGGGCGTGCTGATGCTCGACGCCGACCACTTCAAAAGCGTCAACGATCGCTTTGGCCACAATGGCGGCGACAAGGTGCTGCGCTCGCTGGTTTTCAGCATCCGTGCCACCTTGCGCGACAGCGATCTGATCGGTCGGGTCGGCGGCGAGGAGTTTGTGGTGCTGTCGCCGGGCGCGGATCTAGCCAGCGCCATGCGGCTGGCCGAGCGGGTGCGCTCGACCGTGGCAGAGACGCCGCTGGTGATCGACGGGCAGTCGCTGACGCTGACCGTGTCGGTCGGCGTCGCCGTGGCGGCACTCAACGACCGCGACGGCGCGGCGCTGCTGCAGCGCGCCGATGCCGCGCTGTATGAGGCCAAGCGCGCCGGCCGCAATCGGGTGGAGGCCGCCGTGCCAAAGAGTGAAGGGCAGACGAGAGTTGAGCCCTGGGTCGTCAAGCCGTTGAGCTGAACATCTACGCCGGCGGCAACGTGCGATCAGGGGCCAGGCCAGCGTTCGAGAGCGGTGACAGGCACGCCCATGCGGCGGCACGATTGGCTGGCAATACCGTCGCTCAACGCAGCCCGAAATACCGGCGCTATCGACCACAGCGCGTGCGATGCCAGCGTCGCCTGGCGCTGCTGCCACGGAGTGTGCCCCAGCATCGAGATGGCCCAGTCGGGCAGCAGCGCGCTGCCGGCAAGCAGGAACAGGTTTCGCGACAGTCCAGCGATGGGCACCGGCAGCTTCACCTGCGCCAGCACCGCCAGCACCTCGCGCGAGCGGTCGGTAAAAGCGAGTTCGTGCTGGATGCGCATGAAATAATCGGTGACGGCCAGCTCCGATGCCGGCACGTCGCGTGCGCCCAGGGCTTCGGCAATGCGGCGCACTTCGTCGTAATAGCGGTCGGCTGCGCCGGCCGGTAGCTCGACGTGGCTGTAGCGGCGGTAACCCTGCAGAAAGCTGTATGCCTCGGTCACGTGCACCCAGGTCAGCAGATCGGGATCGTCGGCCGCATAGGCACGCCCGTCTTCCGCGTGGCCTTTGACGAAACTGTGGATATGCCGGACACGCGCGATCAGTATCCGGCTGTCCGCCAGCGAGGCGTACGTCGTGGCGCCAACGAACATCGTAGTGCGGCGCAGCCGCCCGATCAGGTCGTCGCGAAAATTGGAGTGATCCCACACGCCGGCAAGCGCCAGCGGATGTAGCGTCTGCAGAGTCAGCGCGGCGAGACCGCCCGCCAGCATGCTGGGGAAATCCGAGTGCACGCGCCAGGTTGCGCTATACGGGCCAAACAGGCCAGGATCGCCAATAGGGCGGTCGTAGTCGACGCCGCTTTCGCTGCGTGGAAAGGCGCTGAGGACCCAGTGCCGTATCGCCGCGCGAACCGGGCTGAGCGACCCGCCGGCGGCGCGGCTGAGTAGATGAAAAGGGGACGGCATGCCTTGATCTTAGTGCTTGACCCGCTTCCGGTGCGGTCTTCGCGTCACTCGCTTCCGTGCATCGGGGTTTGATTCGGTCGCGCGATGTGGTATCCCTAGTTGCATGACGATCCTCTCCACCCGCCTGCATTTTTGGTTTTACGACTATCCGATGCCGCAGGCGGAGCCAAGGGTGCGATCGTAAGTTTCCGATTCAGCACATCCCGAAAGCCGCCAGCTCACCACCGGCGGCTTTTTTCATGGCTGCCGGCAGATCCGATTACCAAGGACTCTCCGCATGAACGCCGCTCTTACCGACGCCCGCAACGACGACCTTCGCATCCGCGAGCTCAAGCGCCTCAGTACGCCTGCCGAGGTGATCGGCGACTGCGGCAGCAGTGAACCAGCTAGCGCCACCGTCGCCGCAACGCGCGGCAAACTGCACGCCATATTTGAGGGAACGGACGATCGTCTAGCGGTGGTGATTGGCCCCTGCTCGATCCACGACACCCATGCGGCGCTCGACTATGCCGAACTTTTGCGCCAGCAGCGCGAGCTGCACGCCGACACGCTCGAAATCGTGATGCGCGTGTATTTCGAAAAGCCGCGCACGACGGTGGGCTGGAAGGGTCTGATCAATGATCCCGCCCTCGACGGCAGTTTCCGCATCGATCGCGGCCTGCGGCTGGCGCGCGGTCTGCTGATCGGCATCAACGCTCTCGGCGTACCGGCCGGCTGCGAGTTCCTCGACATGATCACGCCACAGTACATCGCCGACATGGTCAGCTGGGGCGCGATCGGCGCGCGCACCACCGAAAGCCAAGTGCATCGCGAGCTGGCATCGGGGCTGTCGTGCCCGGTGGGCTTCAAGAACGGCACCGACGGTAACGTGAGAATTGCCGCCGACGCGGTGCAGGCCGCGTCGCAGCCGCATCATTTTCTGGCGGTCACCAAGGATGGCCGCACCGCGATCGCGGCGACCACCGGTAACGAGGATTGCCACGTGATTTTGCGCGGCGGCAGCGCGCCGAACTATGACGCCGCCAGCGTCGACGCGGCCTGCGCCGTGCTGGTCAAGGCCGGCCTGACGCCGCGACTGATGATCGACGCGAGCCACGCCAACAGCAGCAAAAAGCCGGAGAATCAGCCGGCCGTGATCGACGATATTGCCGGCCAGGTCGCCGCGGGCGACACGCGCATACTCGGTGTGATGGTCGAGAGCCATTTGGTCGCCGGCCGGCAGGACATCGAGCCGGGCAAGCCGTTGGTTTATGGCCAGAGCATTACCGACGGCTGCATCGACTGGAACACTTCGGTGGCCGTGCTGCAGCGCCTTGCCGACGCGGTAACGGAGCGTCGGCAACGCCGCGCCCGGCACGCAGCCTGACCTCAGCGTTGTGTTGACGCAAAAAAGTGGCGCCCGTATAAGGCGCCACTATTATTACGGCGCGACTCGCTGGCCGCGCTGATCGACAGGCACCGTAGATCAGGCCAGCGACGCGTCCAGGGTGATCGTTGCCTTCAGCACTTTGGACACCGGGCAACCCTGCTTGGTGGCTTCGGCGATCTTTGCGAAAGCGTCGGCGTCGGCGCCGGGAACCTTGGCCTTGCAGGTTAGGTGCACGGCAGTGATCGAGAAGCCGTCGCCGTCCTTGTCGAGCGTCACCACCGCCTTGGTATCGATGCTGTCGGCGGTGAGGTTGGCCTTGCCCAGCTCCAGCGACAGCGCCATCGAGTAACAGCCGGCGTGGGCGGCGCCGATCAGCTCTTCTGGATTGGTGCCCGGGCCGTCTTCGAAGCGTGACTTGAAACCATAAGGGGCGTCGTGCAGCACGCCGGTTTCGGTCGAGATGGTGCCCTGGCCGCTCTTGATGTCACCGGACCAGTGGGCGGATGCGGATTTCTTCATGCTGCTCTCCTGCGAGGTATTGGCTGGGTGAGGCTAAGGTTGTCAGACCAATCATGCACACCGCGCGAAAGGACCGGCGACGGCACTTAACGCGATGTTTCGACCGATCGCACGTATGCTCGAGTTCTACTCGAAGAATGGAGATCTCCATGTCGTTCGACATTCAGCACGACCAGGAAGCGCGGCGCTTCGAAATAATCGTCGAGGGCAACCACTGTTTGCTCGACTACACCGTGGCCGACGGCGTGACCAGCTGTGTCATGACGATCACGCATACCGAGGTGCCCACCGAAGTCGGCGGCCGGGGCATCGCTTCTGCGCTGGTGCAGGCGGCGATGGATGCGGCGCGGGAACGAGGCTGGAAGGTGATTCCTGCCTGTTCTTACGCGGACGTCTGGCTAAGGCGGCATCCCACTGACCAGGACCTGCGCGCCTGACGCCGCACCGACGCATGGCCGGCTATGATCGCGCCCGCTGCACGACGGAGTTTCGCCGGATGCGGCACGCGTGCCGGCGTTGTTTATGATGCCGGGACGCACCACCGCCTTCCGGCGGACAACCTTATTGCTACAGAGTGAGCACGATGTCATCCAAACCCGCAAAGAAGGCTTCGTCAAAACCGGTATCGACGGCTGCCGCGAGCTCCAAAAAAGCTGACGATCAGAGCACGCATTCGGCCAGGCACGGGTGGCGTCCGCTGCACTTCATTCGTGCTCGACCGCGGATGCTTATCGCGCTGGCGATCTTCCTGGTGACCAGCGGTGTGTTGATCGAAAGCGGTGCGCGGATCTCCAACGCAGTTCTGCTCGGGTTCGATCTTGGAGCCGTTGTGTTTCTCGGTATTCTTGCGCGCATGTTCAACCAATCTCCGCCTACGCGCATGCGCAGGCAGGCGCGCCTTCAGGACACCGGACGCTGGGGCATTTTGTGGAGCGGTATCGTGCTGTCGTCAGTGGTGCTGGTGGCATTGAGCAACGAGCTGCACGCAGCGAAGTCCGGCGGCTTGCCCGCGCTGGTGGTCGGCGTGCTTAGCGTGGTGCTGACCTGGCTGTTCCTCAACATCATGTTTGCCATGCATTACGCGCACGGTTTCTACGGCGACTACGGCGAAAAACATACGGGGCTGGATTTCCCCGACACGCCCGAGCCGGACTACTGGGATTTCGCGTACTTCGCGATTGTCATCGGCATGACGTTCCAGGTATCCGACGTGCAGATCACCAGCCGCTATCTGCGTCGCGTCGCGCTTTTGCACAGCATCATCGCGTTCTTCTTCAATGTGTTCATCATCGCGATCACGGTGAATATCGTGGCGGGACAAAGCTGAGGCAGTCATTCGGCATCTAAAAAACTTTCGGCGGCGAAGTAACCGTGTGGGGGCGATCGGCGAATAAGGTTATGGAGACATAAGAAAACGTCTCCATCCCTCTTACTCAAGGACACTCCCATGAACGTACGTCTTGCAAGCCTTCTTGTTGCCGCGATGACCTGCGGTTTTGCCGCGACCACCGCTTTTGCACAGGATTCGATGGCGCACAGCTCTAGCTCGGCCATGTCGCATGATGCGATGAAGGGTGACGCCATGAAGGGCGACTCCATGAAGCATGATTCGATGAAGCACGATTCGATGAAAAAGGGCGATTCGATGAAGCACGATTCCATGTCGCACGACGCCATGAAGGGTGATTCGATGAAGGGTCCCGCCAGCGGCAGCAGCTCGGGCCACTGAGCATCGGCTAGGTGTTTTGCGAAGGGCGTCGCGAACGCGACGCGCCTTCGCAATGTGCTGGACTATCGGGCGTTACACGTCCGACGACGGATGATTCGTTCTGCATAATTGGATGGTCTTCTATCGCAGGCCGCTCGCATTGCATAACTCGCTTGTTCGCGCGCTGGGTATTCAGTACCCGCTGATTCAGGCTCCGATGGCGGGTTCCACCACGCCGGAGCTCGTCGCGGCCGTATCGAATGCCGGTGGACTGGGGTCGCTTGGCGCGGGTTATCTGGAACCGCAGGCGATGCTGGATCAGACGGCGCACATCCGACGGCTGACCGATCGACCGTATGCCATCGGTTTGTTCGTTCTGCCGGACGAGTTCGCTGTCGATATGGCAGCCGTGAACAAGGCGCGCGAGCAGCTCGATGCGCTGATGGAGCGCGAGGGTCTCGCGGTACGCACGCGTCTGCCGGAGCGCTGGGCGCCACGATTTTCTGATCAGCTGGCAGCGCTGTGCGAAGCGCGGCCCGCGGTGGCGATTTTTGCCTTCGGGCTGATCGACGCCGATCAGGTACGGCAGCTTAAAAGGCTTCATATCATCGTGGTCGGCACGGCGACGACGGTGGCGGAGGCTCGCGCCTGGACGGAGCTCGGTGCCGATGCGGTGAGCCTTCAGGGTGCCGAAGCCGGCGGCCATCGCGGCACGTTTCTGCACGATGCAGACGACGCGATGATCGGCCTGTTCGCTCTGCTGCCACTGGTGGTGCGCGCGATCAGCGTTCCGGTGATCGCAGCCGGCGGAATCATGGACGGTGGCGGCATGCTCGCCGCGGAAATTCTCGGGGCGTCGGCCAGCCAGCTGGGAACCGCGTTTCTGGGCTGCCCGGAAAGCTCGGCCGCCGAGGCATGGAAGCAGGATCTGCCGCAAGCCGAAGAACATCGCGTCACCACCATACGCAGTTTTTCCGGCCGTGCCGCGCGCGGTTTGCGCAATCGCTATGTAGAGGCGATGGAACCTGGCGCGTCGAATCTGCCGGCATACCCCGTCCTGAACGCGCTTACCGCACCACTGCGCCGCGCCGCTGCAGAGGCGGGCAGGGGCGATCTGCTGTCGGAATGGTGCGGGCAGGCGGCAACGCTGGTGCGGCCCATGCCGGCCGCACAGCTGGTTGGCGTCCTGATGAACGAATACCGGGCAGCCAGGCGTTCCCTGGCCGTTTGACCTGCCGCCGGGGCAGGCCGGTTATACTGCGCCCGCGCCATTCCGCGCGGTTATCTGTATCGAGGCTCCCCCTCTTGAGTACTGCCCGTACCAACAAGGCTGTCACCACGGCCACTCTGCGCAAGTCGGTGATCGACGCGCTGGAAGAATTGAAGGCCAAGGACGTGCGCGAAATCGACGTTCGTGGCAAGACCTCCATCGCCGATCTGCTGGTCATCGCGTCCGGCACCTCGGCTCGCCACGTCAAGTCCATCGCCAACGAAGTCACCAAGTTCGCCAAGCAGGCGGGCGTTGCGCCGCTGGGCGTCGAGGGCGAAGTCGAAGGTGAGTGGGTGCTGGTCGATCTGGGCGACGTTATCGTCCACGTGATGCTGCCGCGCATTCGCGAGTTCTACGGCCTCGAGCGCCTGTGGACCGTGGGCGATCACGGCCACGACTTCGACGCCGCGCAAGCTGGGTGATGTCCATGTGGGGCGCGATGCCATATTGGCCCCTCACTTCAATCGTCGGCAATCGCTCCGCGCACTGTTCTATCTCCTGCATCCATGCAGTCGTCTCTCCGGCGGGGAGAGGATGCAAACGAAGCGCCGTCCGCCGTTCATCTGATGGAAATCCAACATGCGCGCCCGCCTGATCGCTGTGGGCGAACGCATGCCCGGCTGGGTGGCGGAAGGCTTTGCCGAATACCGCAAGCGCCTCTCGCACGATCTGCCGCTGGAACTGATCGAACTCAAGCCCGGCACGCGCGGCAAGGGCCGTGACGATGCCCGCGCCATGCAGGATGAGGGCGCTGCCATCCTTGCCGCGCTGCCGCGCGACACGCACGTGATCGCTCTCGACGGCCGCGGCAAGGCCTGGTCCAGCGAAGAACTCGCCGACCAGCTGGCGCGCTGGCGCATGAGCGGGCGTGATCTGGCCTTTCTTATCGGTGGCCCCGACGGGCACGCGCCCGAGGCGCTGGCGCGGGCCGAACAAAGCTGGTCGCTGGGACCGCTGACGCTGCCGCATATGCTGGTGCGTCTGGTCGTGGCCGAGCAGCTGTATCGGGCGACTACGCTGCTAGCCGGGCATCCGTATCACCGGGCTTAGCGCTGCCGACACCGCCCCGCGCCATCGCTGCCGTTATGCTCACGGCTCGACCCTTTCGCCGGACCGTTCATGCTTTATCTCGCCTCGCAATCACCGCGCCGTCGCCAGCTGCTGGAGCAGTTGGGCGCCGATTTCGCCGTGATCGACGTCGACGTGCCCGAACAGCGGGAAACGAGCGAATCCCCGCAGGATTACGTCAGTCGAGTAGCGCGTGAAAAAGCTCGCGCCGGCTTGGAGGCTCTCGGCGGCTTACCGGACGCGCAGGTGCTGGGCGCGGACACCGAAGTCGTGCTCGACGATGAAGTATTCGGCAAGCCTCGCGATGCCGAGGATGCCGCTGCCATGCTGCGGCGCCTCTCCGGCAGAACCCACGCGGTGATTTCCGCGGTGTGGTTGGTTGGTGTCGATCAAGAGCGGTCTGAAACCAGCGTGTCGCAGGTTCGCTTCGCAACGCTGGACGAGGCGACCATCGCGGCCTATGTCGCCACCGGCGAGCCGTTCGGCAAGGCGGGCGCGTATGCCATTCAGGGCCGCGGCGCGACGCTGATCGAGCATCTGGAAGGCAGCTATTCCGGTGTGATGGGCCTGCCGGTTTTTGAGACGGCGCGGTTGCTGCGAGGCTTCAACGCGGTGTTTTAGTGATGGGGTTCTGCTCGTCGGAATCAGGCGGAGACGGCCGCTGCAAACCATGCCGCAACCGCCAGCAGATTGTTGACGCCATGCGCCAGCACCGAAGGCCAAAGCGATCCGGTGCGCAGGCGCAACCATGCCAGGACACTGGCTAGCAGCATCAAATCCGGCAGCGCGTACCATTGCCATTGCATGCTGGGCAGGTGGGACACGGCGAAAAGCAGCGAGCTGATGGACACGCTCCAACCGATGCGCCATCGCTTCGTCAGTGCCGACAACAGCACGCCGCGAAACAGGATCTCTTCGACCAGCGGACCGACGCTCGTCACCACAATGACCAGCGCGAGGCGTAGCCCCAGCGGCGTGTGCACGCCGAGATTCTGGACGTCCTGAGTTACGGTCCGGCCGTTAGCCAGCAGCGACGTCAGCAACCCGCCTAACAGCGGCGCGGCCACGCCAACAGCAATGGCCAACGCGAAGAACGCCGGATTCGCCGGCAACAGCATGCCTAAACCCGGCGGCCGCGCCATTGACCACAGCGCGGGCCACTTCCGGCGAACCAGTGCTACCACCACTACGGCCGCCAGCCCCAGCGTCAGCATCACTACGGTTGCGGGCATGCCTGGCTCTTCCAGCATCGTGCGAATTCCCGCGCCGACGGGGTGGACGCCACCATCGATCTTCACGAACCCGCTAGCGACGGCCATGAGCAGCGCAATGAGACCGCTAGAAACGGCCTGCAGCAGGAAATACAGCACGATCAGACCGATCGCCGCGGACAGGCCGGGCGGATCGATCCAGTTTGACCGATCCGGCGATGGCGGGATCGGTCTACTCGTGGAAAAGACGCTCATCGAAGGCCGCCGTTTAGCACGGCGTAACGCGCCTCAGCCGATCATCATCGCCCGCGCGATGCCAATGCCGGCCATGAGCACCAGCGCCGCCCAGGCCAGCATGCTCACGATAAAGCCCCCGCCGCGGTTGGCCGGGTCCTTCAGATAGGCGAAGGCATACCACGCGCGTCCAACCAGCCAGACCAGTCCAGCCGCGCCGGCCCACAGTCCGCCAAATCCGTGCGTTGCCGCCAGCCATAGCGCCGGCAGAAACATCACGGTGTTCTCGATGGTGTTCATCTGCACGCGGTAAGCGCGCTCGAAGCCGGGGTGTCCGCTGATCGCCGGTGCCTTGATGTCGTACTTTCCGCGCGCTTTGCCGGTGACGAACATGGTGCCGAACAGCAGCAGGACGGTCAGCAGGGTTACCAGTGCGGGCAGTTCGATCATGGTCGCGACTCGTGAGGTAAACCCCCACTGTAACCGCAGTGCCTGCGTGGCGCTAACGGCCGCAAGAAGTTATTGTCAGCGCCCTGGATCGCGCGGCGATGCATCAGTCACGGGGTAGCGTATGGATTGGCAGAAAGGCGAAAGCAGCAACAACGTCGAGGTTGACAGCGGCAACAGCGGCGGTCCGCGTTTCGGCGGCGGCCGCATGGGCATCGGCGGTATCGTGGTGCTGGCGATTCTCGGCTGGGTCTTCTTCAAGAACCCGCTGGCGCTGCTGGATCAGGGCGGTGGCCAGAGCAACGCGCCGACGCAGACCTCGCAGCCGGCGCAGGTCGACCCGCAGCAGAAGGATTTTGTCAGCCGCATTCTCGGCTCTACCGAAAAAACCTGGGGCGATATTTTTGCGGCGCAGGGCAGGACGTATGTCGATCCGAAGCTCGAGTTGTTCAGCGGCGGCGTGAACACCGCCTGCGGCGCAGCGTCGACCGCGGTGGGTCCGTTCTACTGCCCGGGTGATCAGAAGGTGTATCTGGATCTTGCGTTTTTCCAGGAGCTGCAGAATCGCTTCCACGCGTCCGGCGATTTCGCCCGCGCCTACGTCATCGCGCACGAAGTCGGCCATCACGTGCAGAAGCTCACCGGCGTGTTCGATCAGGTGGAGGCCGCGCGTCGTCGCGGCGCACCGATGGATGGCGCCGATGGTCTTTCCGTGCGCCAGGAGCTGCAGGCCGACTGCTATGCGGGCGTTTGGGCCAACCGCACCCAGGCCCGTCTGCAGTGGCTGCAGCCCGGCGACGTGGAGTCGGCGCTGAATGCGGCCAGCCAGATCGGCGACGACACGCTGCAGCAGCAGGCGCAGGGCCGGGTGGTGCCCGATTCGTTCACGCACGGCACCTCGGCGCAGCGGGTGAAGTGGTTTAAGACCGGCCTCAACAGCGGCGATATGGCTCAGTGCAATACCTTCGCCGGCGAGCCTTAAGGTTGATCTATGCGGCCTAGGCGTATATTCGATGTCGCTGCTTTGAGTGTTGCCGAGTTTGACTGACCCGATGGACCATCCCTGCCTGCGCTGCGGCGCCTGCTGCGCTTTTTTCCGCGTGGCCTTCCACTGGTCCGAAGCAGAGGGTGTGACCGGCGGCAGCGTGCCGCTGGAGTTGACCGAGAAACTCGATCCGCATCGACTGGCAATGCGCGGCACCAATGCGGCTAACCCTCGCTGCGTCGCCCTGGTCGGCGTAGTGGGCCAGGCGGCGCATTGCGGCATCTACGGGCAGCGCCCTTCGGTATGCCGCGAAGTCCAGCCGTCGTGGGAGTTCGGTACGGTGAGCGCGCAGTGCGACAAGGCGCGCCTGGCCCATGGACTGCCGCTGCTGACGCCGCGGGACTGGTCCCCCATGCCGCACGCGTCGTCGCCGAACGATTGATTGACTCTGCTTAGTTGTCGCGTTGCATCAGTTGAAGCGATAAATATCCATGGCGAGAAACCCGAGGTCGATACCGGCATCAATGCGCTGTGCGTGAACGTCCGGGCCGGCTGCGCCCAGCGCCACGAATAGCGGCAGCAGGTGCTCGTCTGTGGGATGGGCGCGTTCGGCGCCGGGTGCCTGGCGACGGTAGTCGAGCAGGGCGTCAATATCGCCGGCGGCCAGCCGCTGTTCGATCCATTCAATGAACGGTCGCACATACGGCGCTAGGCGCTGCTCGCTGTAGCCAGCGCCGAAGTCGTGCAGGTTGTGCGTGATGCTGCCCGAGCCGATGACCAAGACGCCCTCGTCGCGCAGCGACGCCAGGGCGCGGCCGACGGCGTATTGATGGGCCGGTCCGAGTTCGGGTTGGATGGTGATGGGCACCACCGGAATATCGGCGTTCGGATAAAGCAGGCGCAGGGGCACCCAGGCCCCGTGATCGAGGCCTCGCGAGGGATTGATCGTGGCGGATAGATCTGCCCGCGTCAGCAGTTCAGCCACCTTTACGGCCAAATCGGGTGCGCCCGGTGCGGGATAGTTCAACTGATAAAGCGGGGCTGGAAAGCCGCGAAAATCGTGGATGGTTTCCGGCGTGGCTGCGCCACCGACCTGCGGCTTGCGCGACAGCCAGTGGGCGCTGGCCATGACGATGGCGCGCGGCTTCGGCAGCAGTGCGGCCAGCTCGGCCAGCCGCTGGCCGGTAAGCCCCGGCTGCAGCGCAGTCATCGGCGAGCCGTGGGAGATATAGAGGCTGGGCAAGGAGGTCATGACGGCAGTATCTCGATGGGATAGGCCAAAGATAGGGTCAATCCTGTGATTTGTATCACCAGCTGCGCGCGCTGCGCGGAAACGATGCGTCGCAAGATCGGAACAATCTCGATGCGAGTGCTGCTGACGAAATAAAAAAAGCCGCAGCGTGAGGCTGCGGCTTTCGGTCTAGCTTTGGATTAGGGCTTGCGGTGCGGTGGCTTGCCGCCGCCCGGCTTGAAGCCGCCGGGCTTCGGGCCACCGGGTTTGAAACCGGGCTTGCCCGAACCGCCCGGCTTGCGCGCTGGCGGCGCGCTGCTGGAGGCCGTGTCGTTGCCGTCCCACTCGTGAATGCGCAGCTGCTGCTGCACCACCCAGACCTTTTTCAGA
>CAIKJM010000229.1 GCA_903827735.1 uncultured Rhodanobacter sp.
CAGCGGCGTCAAATCGCGCATCGATCCAGCCGCCTGCCTGCTCAACGCGTCGAAAAATGCCGTGCAGGTGGCGCTGGAAGCGATCCAGGCGCTCGGCGGCAACGGCTATATCAACGACTACCCCGCCGGCCGCCTGCTGCGCGACGCCAAGCTGTACGAAATCGGCGCCGGCACCAACGAAATCCGCCGCATGCTGATCGGCCGCGAGCTGTTTCACGGCAAGTACTGACGGCCGGCGCGCCGGATGGACCAAGGCCAGCAGCCTCGCTGGCCTCTTGCTGCTTCGACGGCTAGCGCGCGGCTGCAACGTCATCTCGCGCCTGTGCGCCACCCCGCGCGCTACCGGCATTTGCCGCCCTTCGCGGCGGGCTGCGATAATCAGTAGGTTATCTGTCAGGCGTTGATGCCATGACAGACCTTGCAGTCCTAGCACCTCTTATCAGTCACTGGAGTCATCCATGTCGAATGTCAGCGTCGTCATCGTCGGTGCCAAGCGCACGGCCATCGGTTCCTTTCTCGGCCAGTTCACCGGCGTGCCGACGCCGAAGCTCGGCGCGGCGGCCATTCGCGCGGCGCTGGAGCAGTCGACCATTGCGGCCGACGACGTCAGCGAAGTGATCATGGGCTGCGTGCTGCCGGCCAACCTCGGCCAGGCGCCCGCTCGTCAGGCGTCGATCGAGGCCGGCCTTCCATTCGGCACCGGTGCGACCACCATCAACAAGGTCTGCGGCTCAGGCATGAAGGCGATCATGCTGGGCAACGACCTGATCAAGGCCGGTTCGGCCAGCATCGTGGTGGCCGGCGGCATGGAGTCGATGACCAACGCGCCCCACATGGTCAACGCACGCACCGGCATCCGCTACGGCGACGGCCAGCTAGTCGACCATATGGCCTGGGATGGCCTCACCAATCCCTACGACGGCAAGGCGATGGGCGTGTTCGGCGAACTGTGCGCCGATAAATATCATTTCACCCGCGAAGAGCAGGACGCCTACGCGATCGAGTCAGTCAAGCGCGCGCAGGCGGCGCAGCAAAACGGCTCGTTCGCGCATGAAATCGTGCCGGTCACCGTAGCCGGCCGCAAAGGTGACGTGGTGGTCGATACCGACGAGCAGCCCGGCCGCTCCGACATCGCCAAGATTCCCACGCTGCGCCCGGCCTTCCGCAAGGAAAACGGCACCATCACAGCCGCCAGTTCGTCAAGCATCTCCGATGGCGCCGCGGCGGTCGTGCTGCTGTCCGCCGACGAGGCAAAAACGCGTGGACTGAAACCGCTGGCGCGCATCGTGGCGCACGCTACGCATTCGCAGACGCCGGAGTGGTTCACTACCGCGCCGGTCGGCGCGATCCAGAAAGTGCTGGAAAAGGCCGGATGGAGCGTGGGCGACGTCGATTTGTTTGAGATCAACGAAGCATTCGCGGTGGTTGCGATGACGCCGATGCGCGAGCTGGGCATTGCGCACGACAGGATCAACGTCAACGGCGGCGCCTGCGCGCTCGGACATCCCATCGGTGCGAGCGGTGCGCGATTGGTTGTGACCTTGCTGCATGCGCTGGAAGCACGAGGACTCAAGCGCGGCATTGCCACGCTGTGCATTGGCGGCGGCGAAGCGACGGCGATTGCGGTCGAGCGCATCGACTGAAATCGATGGACGCCGCGAGTAGAGACAAACCGCACCGCTTCCACGTTCGCGACAGATAAACCGGCTTTTAATGTGTATGACGGTTTCACCATAAAAAAGTGGCGCCGTCACAACTTACCGGCTATTAATACGCCCGCCAAAAAGGCATTCCCCGGCAATCAGGAGATTCACCCATGAAATTGACGCGCACCCTTCTCGCCTCTGCGCTCGTCGCTTTGCTGGCAGCCTGCAGCAACAGTGCGCAGGATTCCGCCCAGGACGCGCAGAAGTCGGCCGACGCCGCCCAGCAGGCCTCGGATCAGGCACAGCAGGCTGCCGCTCAGGCCCCGACCCCGGAAGCCCAGCAGGCCGCTCAGCAAGCCAAAACTTCGGCCGATGCCGCCGGCCAGGCCGCCGCTCAGGCGCAGCAGGCTGCTGCCGCTGCTTCATCGCAGTCGCCGGCTAACAGCAGCTCGAGCATGTCGATGTCCAAGGACGCCGCGGCCAACGCAGCCGACCAGGCCGACAAGGCGAAAGACGCCGCCAAAGACGCTGCCAGCAATGCGAAAGATGCCGCCAAGGATGCCTCCAAAGGCAATTGATCCTTCCGCTCAAGCATTTTTTCAGTGAGTAGAAAAACGGCCGCCTCGAGCGGCCGTTTTTTTCTTGGGACATGGCGAACGGTGCGGACAATCCAAACTGCGGCCTGTGCCGGTTATCATCGGAAATCGGCCAGCAATGGCGACACGCAACGAGCCTCTACCCATGACCGTGATCGTTTCGCAGATCGACCCTCGCTCCCCCGAATTCCAGGCCAGCGCCGCGCAATTGCGCGCCGTGACGGATGATCTGCAGCGTGAGCTGTCGCGCAGTAGCGAAGGCGGCGGCGCCAAGGCGCGTGAAAAGCACGAAGCCCGCGGCAAGCTGCTTCCGCGCGAACGCATTCGCGCCCTGCTCGACCCGGGCTCGCCGTTTCTGGAGCTGTCGGCACTGGCCGCTTACGGCATGTATGACGACGCCGCGCCAGCAGCCGGCATCATCACCGGCATCGGCCGAGTCAACGGCATCGAAGTGGTAGTGGTCGCGAACGACGCCACCGTCAAGGGTGGCACGTATTTTCCGATGACGGTGAAAAAGCACCTGCGCGCGCAGGAGGTGGCGTTGGAGAATCATTTGCCCTGCGTCTACCTGGTCGACTCCGGCGGCGCATTTCTGCCGCTGCAGGATGAGGTGTTTCCTGACCGCGAGCACTTCGGCCGCATCTTCTACAACCAGGCGCGCATGTCGGCGCTGAACATTCCGCAGATCGCCGTGGTGATGGGCTCGTGCACGGCCGGCGGCGCGTATGTGCCGGCGATGAGCGATGAGACCGTCATCGTGCGCGAGCAGGGCACGATCTTTCTCGGCGGCCCACCCCTGGTAAAAGCGGCAACCGGCGAAGTAGTCGACGCCGAAACGCTCGGCGGCGCGGACGTCCATACGTCTATTTCCGGTGTCGCGGATCACTATGCCGAGAACGACGCACATGCGCTCTCGATCGCGCGCGACATCGTCGCCAGCCTCAATCGCAAAAAACATATCCCGCTCGCGCTGCAGGCGCCGCGCGAGCCGAAGTATGCCGTGGACGAACTCTACGGCGTCATTCCGCAGGATACGCGAAAGCCATTTGATATACGCGAGGTGATCGCCCGCATCGTCGACGGCTCGGAGCTTCACGAATTCAAGGCGCGCTACGGCAAGACCCTGGTCTGCGGCTTTGCGCATATCCATGGTTATCCGGTCGGCATCGTCGCCAACAACGGCATCCTGTTCGCCGGGAGCGCACTCAAAGGCGCGCACTTTATCGAGCTGTGCAACCAGCGCAACGTGCCGCTGGTGTTTCTGCAGAACATCACCGGCTTTATGGTCGGCAAAAAATACGAGCAGGCCGGCATCGCCAAAGACGGCGCCAAGATGGTGACCGCCGTGGCCTGTTCCCACGTGCCAAAATTCACCGTGGTGATCGGCGGCAGCTTCGGTGCCGGCAACTACGCCATGTGCGGCCGCGCCTATGGCGCCCGCTTCCTCTGGATGTGGCCGAACGCGCGCATCTCGGTGATGGGCGGCGAGCAGGCCTCCTCCGTGCTGGCTACCGTAAAACGCGACGGCATCGAAGGCGCCGGCAAAACCTGGAGCGCTGACGAGGAAGAGGCCTTCAAGGCGCCGATCCGCGAACAGTACGAACGGCAGGGCCATCCGTATTACGCCAGCGCGCGATTGTGGGACGACGGCATCATCGATCCGGCCGATACGCGCCGCATTCTGGGCCTGGCGATTTCCGCCTCGCTCAACGCACCGATTGAGCCGCAGCGCTTCGGCGTGTTTCGGATGTAAACAGGCAGCAGGTCGTTTCTGGCGCGGGGATTTAGACCTTTGGCTCTTCGCCGCGCAGGCGCACGTCGTTGGGCAGCATGTCGATACGGCCGACCTGCTCCTCGCGCTGCGATTCGAAGAAGCGCTGCACGTGCTGGCAGACGTTCATCGTGTTTTCGCGGGCGATCGCCGAGACCAGGAACCACGGCTGGGTCCACTCGAGCTCAGCGATGATTTTTTCGGCAACGGCCTGGCGCTCGTCTTCGTCCAGCATGTCGGCCTTGTTCAAGACCAGCCAGCGCGGACGCTCCAGCAGTTCGGGGTTGAACTTGGCCAGCTCCTGCTCGATCGCACGCACTTGTCCCGCCACATCGATGTCGTCGACCGGCGCGATATCGACCAGATGCAGCAGCAGGCTGGTACGCGCCACGTGGCGCAGAAACTGGATGCCCAGACCGGCGCCATCGGCCGCGCCCTCGATCAAACCAGGGATATCGGCGATCACGAAGCTTTGATCGACGCCCAGGCTGACCACCCCGAGATTGGGCACCAACGTGGTGAACGGATAATCCGCCACCCGCGGCGTCGCCGCTGACACCGCGCGAATAAAGGTTGACTTGCCCGCGTTCGGGAAGCCGAGCAGACCGACGTCGGCGAGCAGGCGCAGCTCCAGCTTCAGCTCGCGCGCTTCACCCGGCGTACCGGGCGTGGCTTTACGCGGCGCCCGGTTGACCGAGGTCTTGAAGTGGATATTGCCCAGGCCGCCTTTACCGCCCTGCGCCACCAGCATGCGCTGGCCGTGGCTGGTGAGGTCACCGATCACTTCGTCGGTGTCGACGTTGGTAATCATGGTGCCGACCGGCACGCGGATCGTGGTGTCTTCCCCGCCCTTGCCGGACATCTGACTGCCCATGCCGTTCTCGCCGCGCTTGGCCTTGAAGCTGCGCTGATGGCGGAAGTCGACCAGGGTGTTCAAACCTTCGTCGGCGACCAGCCAGACTGAGCCGCCAAAACCGCCGTCACCGCCGTCCGGCCCGCCGAAGGGAATGAATTTTTCGCGGCGAAAGCTGATGCAGCCATTGCCACCGTCACCGGCAAGAACTTTGATATTGGCTTCGTCGACGAATTTCATGAGTAAGTCCGGGAAACGGGGTACGAGGAGCGGGGGAGATTATGGTTCCAGGCTACCGGGATGCGCACGCCCCTGGTTTGCCATTCCCCGCCTTAAAAACAAAAACCCCGCCGAAGCGGGGCCTTCGATATCGCGTCGCTGGAGGCTTATGCCTGAACGACGTCGACGAAGCGGCGATTCTTGTTGCCGCGAACCTTGAACTGCACCGTGCCGTCAACCAGCGCAAACAGCGTGTGGTCGCGGCCCAGGCCAACGCCGGTGCCCGGATGGAACTGGGTGCCACGCTGACGGATGATGATGTTGCCTGCTTCGATAGCCTGGCCGCCGTAAATCTTCACGCCCAGGTATTTCGGGTTCGAATCGCGACCGTTGCGGCTGGAACCTACGCCTTTTTTATGTGCCATGACTTAAGTCTCCAGATGCTCAGGCGTTGATGCCCGTGATTTCGATTTCGGTGAAATGCTGGCGATGTCCCTGCTGACGCTTGTAATGCTTGCGGCGGCGGAACTTGATGATGCGAATCTTATCGGCACGGCCATGCTTGCGAATGGTGGCGCTGACGGTGACTCCATCAACCAGCGGTGCGCCCACAACCACCGACTCACCGATGCCATGCATCAGCACCTGGTCGAAGTTGAAGGTCGCGCCTTCTTCGGCGTTCAGCAACTCCACGCGCAGGACGTCGCCCTGCTGCACGCGGTACTGCTTGCCACCGGTCTTGATGACTGCGTAACTCATCGTATTGCCCTTCTTTAGTTATTCTCTTGGGTACCGCCATAGCCCTGTTCCGGCTTGGCGAACCGCGGATTATAACGACCTGCGCCCGTGCTGGTCAAATACTGACCACACCCGACGTTCCCAACGCCCGGCCGCCTTGCCGGGGCGACCATGCTTATTGGCCCGCTGGCGTGGTTTTCTGGGTTCCGGAAGCCTGCTTTTTCGTGGTGGTGTGGTGCTTGGCCGGCGTCTTGGATGACGTCGTGGCCTTTGCCGGTGCGCCTTTCTTGGAGGTAGCGGCCTTTTTGGCAGGCGCCGCTTTTTTGCTCGTCGTGTGCTTTTTGACCGGCGTATGCCCGTGACGCCGGGAGGACGTGGCGTGGGTGGCCACCGCAACATTCTCGGCGTCGGTCGCATCGGCGCTCGAATCGTCAGAAGCGGCAGCTGAGGAGCCGGCCGACGCCGGGCTGCCGGCGAACGACGCCGGACAGCGGCCGTCGGGACCGAGCGTGCCCGCCTGCTCCAACTTGGCAATCATCTGCTGGGTATGGTCATGGCTCCACTGCTGGCCGGCCTGATTGGCTTCGGCCAGAGCCAGCGGCATTTCCGTGAGCACCTTCTGACCAAGCGGCGAGCTGTAGAACTTCACCATGCCATCCACCTCATCGGCGGTAAAATGCTTCTGGTAGATCGGCACGAGGCGACCGACGAAGTCCTTGCTGCTGTTGTCGTCGATATAGCCCTGCCAGTAGTTGGCGGACACGCACGGCAGCGACTGTTTCATGCTGATGGCGACCTGGGTATTCATCTGGCTCAAGGACTTGCCCAGCCCGATCGCGTCCATCAACTGGCGAACCTGCTGCTCCGTAGGCTGCGCGGCAAAGGCCTGGGTGGTCGCCACTGCCAGCAGGATGCCGGCGACAAAGCCGAGACGCTTGCGCATTGCCATCTATCTACCTTCCGTTCGAAACGAGTTCGTGATCTGAGCTTCACATAGTAACCAGATA
>CAIKJM010000230.1 GCA_903827735.1 uncultured Rhodanobacter sp.
ACCATCGAGCAAAACAAGGCGACCGCGCAGGCCAGTGAGGCGACCCTGGCCAACGCCACCCTGACCGAGCAGACCGCTCTGGCGACCGCGGTGATCGAGCTGCGTATCGCCGACGCGAATATCGACCTGCTGCAGAAAACCGTCGACACATACAAGGAATCGCTGCGCGTGATCGGCAACCAGGATGCGGCCGGCACCATCCAGCCGTCCGATGTGATCAGCGCACGCACGCAGCTGGAGAACGCGCAGTCCAGCCTGCTAGCGCTGGGCGTGACGCGCGCGCAGTACGCGCACGCCATCGCCGTGCTAGTCGGCAAGAATCCCGAAGATCTCGATATCCCGCACAGCACCAGCCTGCCCGCGCTGCCGACCGTACCCGCCGGCGTGCCGTCGACGCTGTTGCAGCGCCGCCCGGACATCGCCGTGGCTGAGCGCCAGATGGCGTCGGAGAATGCGGCCATCGGCGTTGCCGTTGCCGCGTACTACCCCAGCCTGTCGCTAACGGGCGCCGACGGCTTCTCGCAATCGCCGCTGGCCGGCCTGCTACACGCGGCCAACCACATCTGGTCGCTCGGTGCCGACGTCAGCGAAACCGTCTTCGACGGGGGCTTGCGCCACGCCGATGTGGTCGCCGCCAAGGCCGCCTACGAGGCCTCGGTCGCCAACTACCGCGGTACCGTGCTGACCGCGTTTCAGAACGTGGAAGACGACCTCTCCGGCCTGCGCATCCTCGCCCAGCAGAGCGACGCGCTGGACGCCGCCGTACGCGACGCCCGCCGCGGCGCCGAGATCGCCTTCAACGAATACCAGGCCGGCACCGTCGACTACACCACCGTATCCACCGCCCAAGCCACCAGCCTCAGCACCCAGCAAAGCGCGCTCAACGTGCAGCAGCAGCGGCTGCTCGACACCGTCTCGCTGATCGGCGACGTCGGCGGCAGCTGGTCGGCGAGCGAGCTTAGCGATCCCGGAAAGGCCTCGGCGCAGCGGTGACTGGGCAGTAGCGCCGCAGGTCTGTGGCTGCGGCACTTTCCGTCATCGTCGAAAGCGATACCTGCGCAGAGCGAACTTCGAAAATTCGAAACGTCAGCGCTCTGCGTTACGGACCATCCAACGCCGACACCAGCGCCCTTAACCCCTCGTGATAATGCGCCTGCAGCGATTCGCTGGCGCTGGCCTCGCCGTCGCCGAGCGGTTCGAATTCGCATGACCACATCACGGTGCTTCCGCCTTTGCTGTCGGTGACATGCAGGGTGGCGCGGCAGTTGTTGACCGGCACCTTGCCGTCGACGACCACGTAGACGTAGCGGCGCATCGCGTCGCTGCGCGCCTCCAGCCGTTCGACCGCGCGGCTGCCGTCGGCGTAGTGCACGGTGCGGATGCGCCCCTCCCACGATAAATCGACGCCACGAACCTGCGGATGCCAGCGGTGCAGGCCGCCGAAGTCACCGATCATGGCCCACACGAGATCCGCCGGATTGGCCAGGTGTTGCACGACCCGAACCTCCGTCATACCTCCTCCTCCGCTGCATCATCACGCCCGAATTTCAAGCACGGCAAACAGCCCTGTGGTCCATCCATTCCCTCGGCAAACCGCCTTGCGAAGAGATCACGCCGGGGGCAGTCCCGAGAGGACTCACGCAAGAGCCGAGCCAACGAGCCCCCTCTCTCAACACGCGGCCCTAGGCCGTGGAGCGCGACAAGACACTTCTCTACTGTCGCCGTTCTGGCACAAGCGCCGGTGACACTTCGTGCCAAATGTTGCGCCGCAGTTTGCTTATGTTGCGCTGCAGTTTGCTTACCGCTGAGCGCGGGACCATTCTTTGACAATATCGATCCAAACGACAACATCATGGGGCTGGCCGCGTGGCACAAGGACACGGCTGACCGATGTCGAGGGCGCCACGAATGAATCGCACTATGCAGGTAACGCACGCGGCATCGCATGTCGGCGGGTTGCTGCTGGAACGACTGGGCAGCATCGAAGTGGCGCCGCATGTGACCAAGTCCTGGCAGCGCTGCGTGGAAGATTTCGGCACCGCCCCCGACGCGGTTCGCGCCACGCCGGTGCTCAACGCGCAGGCCGTACGCGAGCGCCAGCAGCAGTTCGGCGAACTGCTCAACGTGGCCAAAGCCGAGATGGAAAGCCTGTACGAGATGATCGCCGGCTCCGGCTACGCGGTGATACTCAGTGATACCGACAGCGTGATCCTCGGTGCGATCACCGACCCGACCCTGACGCGCGAGTTCCGCGACGCTGGCCTGCGCATCGGCGCGATGTGGAGCGAACAGTACGAAGGCACTAACGGTCTGGGCACCTGCCTGGCCGAAGGCGTACCGGTCACCGTGTATCGCGATGAGCATTTTCGTCGCTTCAATATCGGCCTATCGTGCTCGGGCGCGCCGGTGGTGGACGCTCAGGGCAAGGTGCTCGGCGTACTCGATGCTTCGACGGTCAACGCCGGCGATACGCGGCTGATCCAGCGCCACACGATGGCGCTGGTCAACATGTCGGCCAACCTGATCTCGCGCTGTCGATTCATGCGCGAATGCGCCGCGACCTGGGTCTTGCGCTTTCACAGCCGCCCGGAGTTTGTCGGCTTGCTGCACGAAGCGCTGCTGGCCGTGGGCAGCGACGGCATCGTGTGCGCCGTGAACGATAGCGCGATGGCCCAGCTGGGCATGTCGCGCGCGCAGCTCGTCGGAAAACCGTTGACGTCGATTTTTCCGTTCGATTTCGAAACCGTGCAGCGCCGTGCCGCCACGGATGCCTCGTTGCTCTGGCCGGTGCGCGACGTCGCTTACGGGCGCCGCTTTTTCGCCCGCGTGCGCACGCCCACGACGCAGTCCGCCTCCATCTCACGCGGGCCGAAGAAGGAAACCAGCGGCGTTCACTCGACCACGCGCCAGCACGTGGTGGCCGACGCGCGCATGCAGCACAACATTCACTGCGGCCACCATCTGTTCGCACGCAAGGTACCGCTGCTGCTGCAGGGTGCGACCGGAACAGGCAAGGAGGCGTTTGCCAAATCGCTGCACCTGGCCAGCGCATGGGCTGACAAGCCGTTCGTGGCGGTGAACTGCGCCGCGATTCCCGAAGCGCTGATAGAGAGCGAGCTGTTCGGTTACACCCGAGGCGCGTTCACCGACGCGGCGCGCGAGGGACATCTGGGCAAGATTCGCCAGTCCAGCGGCGGCACGCTATTCCTCGATGAAATCGGCGACATGCCGCTGCATATGCAGACGCGGCTGCTGCGGGTGCTGGAAGAACACGAAGTGGTGCCGCTCGGCGGCGAGCAGGCGGTGCCGGTGGATCTGCACATCATCAGCGCCACCCACCACGACCTGCTGCAGATGGTGCAGGCCGGGGAGTTCCGTGAGGATCTTTACTACCGCCTCAACGGTATCACCCTGCAGCTGCCAACGCTGCGTGAGCGCACCGACAAGCGCGAGCTGATCACGGCGCTGCTGGCCGACGATGACAACGACGAGCCCATCCCGAGCATTCATGAACACGCGATGCAGAAGCTGCTCGACTATCCGTGGCCGGGAAATATCCGTCAGCTGCGCAACACGCTGCGTACGGCAGCTGCCCTATGTACCGACGGCATGATCCACGTAGGCAACTTGCCGCATGAAATTACCGAAGCCGGCGCATCGACAGGCAGCATTATCTTGAGCAAGGAATCCGCCGCTCCGTTGCAATCGGCCGAGCGCGACGCGCTGTTGCGCGAACTCGAACGGCTGCACTGGAACATCAGCCGCGCCGCCAGTGCGCTGGGGGTGAGTCGCAATACGCTGTACCGCAAGATGCGCAAACACGATATCGACCTCCCCGGCTGATCAAAAGCTCACGCGTACACCACCGTAGACCGCGGTCGGCGCCGCCGGGCTGTAGAAACGGTTGTCGACACCGGGACCATTGCTGACGCCGTCCGCCGGCACACCTGGCGCATTCACCCCCGTAGGGTCGCTGTAGATCCCGTACGTCGAATATTTGGCGTTGAACACGTTATCGATGGATCCGAACAGCTCCACGTTTTTGGCTACCTGATAACTCGCATGCAGGTTCACCACGTGATAGCCAGGAAGCGGCTTGTTCTGGTTCGACTCATCGCCGAAGTAATATTCGTTGCTGACAATGATGATCGATGCACCGAGCTTCCACTGCGGTGTGACGGCATAGTCCACGCCAGCCTTTACCCGATTCTTTGGAATACCCGGCAGGCGGTCGCCAGGGCGCACCTCGATATTGCCGTCCGCGTCCTGAAAGGGGTTGGATGGCGACGGCAGCTGCAGGGCGGACTGGAACGTCGCGTCGACATAGCTGTAGCTGACGTAGGTCGACCACTTGTCCGTGTGGTAATTGAAGCCGGCTTCAATGCCTTCGCGCCGGGTCGAGCCGATGTTCTGATAGAAGCCGCTGCTGACCGAGGTAGAAATACCGTAGATGTCGTCGAACGAATGGGTGCGGAACGCGCCAAGGTTCCACGTCGCCACGCCACCGGCGGAAAACGCGTCCGGGATATTTCCGCGCAATCCGAACTCGGTGGTATGCGCTACCACCTGCCGCAGGTTCGGCGGATCACCGGCGAGGTTCGACGGCAGCAGGCACGGTTTCAGCGGATCGGAGCACTCAATTTCGCTGGCCGTCGGCGTACGGGTACTGGTGGCGATGCCGGCATACGCGGTGAGGGTCGGCGATAGTTTGTAGGTGCCACCGACGGCCGGGTTGAAGTGACTGAAGCGGTTGTTGCCATTAAGGCTGGTGCCGCGCTGATCCTGCAGGTCGATGTGCGCTACGTCGTAGCGGCCGCTCGCGGTGAGGGCGAAATCGGGCGTCACATTGAACGTGTCGGTAACATAGGTGCCTATGTCACGATTGTTGGCGGCGAGAATCACCGGTACGGCGCCAAAGGCCGAGCTCTCCGGCGTATCGACATAAAGGTTGGATGGCAGCACGGTGAGCTGGTCATCGATAACACCGATCTGCGCGCCGGAATAAAAATCGGTATGCGCATAATCGAACGTGGCGCCAGCATTGAACTGGTTGTCGTGCCCAAAAATCGACCGATCGTTGCTAATTTGTAGGGTCGCGCCGTGGCTGTAGGAGTTGATGGTCTCGAAGTCGTTTTCGCCGATCGGCACCGTGCCGCCTTGCGAAATATCCGGCAGATTTTGCCCCGCTGCGTTGTTCACTGGCGTCACGCCGTCGGACTGACACAGCGAGCCGGCCAAGGCCGCATCGGTGCAGGCGGTGTAATCGGTGGTGTTGCCGTTGGCGACGCGCTGGGTGAACTGGCGGTAGTACAGCACACCCTGCACCGACCAGTGGTCGGTTGCCTGGTAGGTACCGTTCAAGGTAACGAAGTTGAGTTCGTTGTCGTTGGCCTGCGGACCGGTGAACACCAGCCGTCGACTGACGGCCAGCTCTTGTGCCGGCGCCGAGCCCTGGCCGTCCAGATGATTTTCCGCATGCGTATAGCTGAGGTCGAGCGAGAGTCTGTCCGTGAGCATGCTGAGGTCGGTATAGAACTGGCGCAGCGCGTCGGAAGAGAAATCACGCCAGCCGTCCGAATTCAGCGTCTTGGCCGCCGCGTAGATGCCGAACGTGCCGTTGTTGGCGCCGTACTGTGCGCCCGCGGAGCGCTGGCCGAACGAGCCGCCGGAAAGCTCGAGCTCTCCGCCGGTATAGTTGAAGCCGTCTTTCATCTCGACCGAAATCGCGCCGCCCAGCGCGTTCAATCCGTACACAGGATTCGAACTGACGAGCTGCACACGGTTGATCGCCATGTCGGGGAACAAGTCCCAGTTGACCGTATCGCCGAACGCCTCGTTGATGCGCACGCCGTTCTGATACACCGCCAAACCCTGCGGCGTGCCTAGCACCGGCGACGCTTCGAAGCCGCGATAGAGGATGTCCGGCTGGTACGGGTCATTGAGGTTGTCGTTGACGCTGATACTGCCGAGCTGCGCGTTCAGCGCCTGCGTCATGCTGGCCGAACCGTTCCGCAAAAGATCGGCGGCCGACAGGCTCTGCACGTTGCCTGGCACTTTATCCGCATCCAGCGCCGCGCCGCCCGGCACGGCGGTGGCCTCGACGACCACTGTCGCCAGCTGTTTGGCATTGGTCTGGGCGGTGTGATTGGTCGTCTGCGGTGCAGTCGCGGCAACGTTCGTTTCGCTGCCACTCGGCGCCTCTTGCGCTTGCACGAGACCGGCGCCGGTCAATGCCAAAAATAATAGCGCTCGCGGCAATGTCCGCAGGCGACCACGTGCATTCATCGCGGCACGGTTGTTCTTGATGTGACCCATCGTTTCGGATGCCCCAGGCGGATCGGTTGGACGGTCGATGCATTCGCTTGTGCGTCGCGCATCAGCGCACGAATGCCTTCCGCAAAGCTAAGGCAGCGCAGGCCTTTTTGACTACGGGAAGAACTCCCGAATGCCGAACCGCTACCATGCGCTGAGTCCCTGACAGCGAGCGGCCACTGCATGCGTCTATCGCGATTCCTGATGTTACGCATCGCCGCTGTTTCGCTCGCCATGATGGCATGCGCGCTGCTGCTGGCGCTGTGGCAGGCACGGCTGAACATTGCGCGCGAGGAGCGCGGCGCCAACGAAACGGCGCGCCTGTTCGACGAGCTTGATGGCCTGGAGAGCGGGCCGCCCGCTGATATTTCCATGCATCTAAGCACGCTGCGCCAGATCAGCGCGCAAGGGCGGCTGCGGCATCTGCAGCTGCGCCTGCAGGATGGCCAGGGCAACGATCTTTTGCCACCGACACCCAAAACTTCGACGCTGCTGGAGCGCGGTTATGCGTGGCTGCTGCCGCCCGCGTACGGCGGCGCTAAGCCGACCACGCCGCAGTGGAACCTGCAGCGCGCGGACGGCCGGCGCTTTCACGTCACCCTGCTACTCGACCCTGGCAGCGAGCGCAGCGAGTCGCTGACCGATATCGCCGGCCTGCTCGGCGTTCTGCTCGGCTACGGCGCGCTGACCCTGCTGGCGGTTTACGTCGCGCTGCGCCTAGCGCTGCGGCCGATGCGCAAAATCATCTACGCCATCGGCCAGTACCAGCGGGATCGCTACGACTATCGGCTGCCGCCGCTGCGTCTGCTGGAGCTGCATACGATCGCGCAGGCGCTCAACCACATGGCGCAGTCGCTGGCGTCCTCGCAGGAGGCGCGCCGCCGGCTCGACCTGCAGCTGCGCAGCCTACGCGAGGACGAACGCAGCCGGCTGGCGCGCGAATTGCACGATGAGCTGGGCCAGCGGCTCACGGCGATGCGGGCCGACACGGCATGGCTGATCCGGCGCAGCCTGGAACAGCCGCCGCTGGCCGATGTCGCCAACGCACTGGCCGACCACTGCGAACACGTACAGTACGCCTTGCGCGATCTGCTGCAGCGGCTGCGCGCACGCCAACCGTATGAAGACGAGGACGAACCGCTGCCCTTGCAGCGTTTGCTGCGCGAGCTGGTCGACAGCTGGCGCGATCTGCCTGATCAAGGCACCCGTTTCGAATTGGATATGGCGATCGATGAGCACCTCGTCAGCGGCGATCTTGCGCTAACCGTGTATCGACTCACGCAAGAGGCGCTGACGAATATCGCGCGCCATGCGCAGGCCACGAGCGTGAGCATTCGGCTCGCGCTGCATGACGGCAGTCGACTGGAGTGGTCGGTGTGCGATGACGGCAACGGCCTGACCGATCCCGGGCAGGCCGCGTATCGCGGCAACGGTCTGGTGGGCATGCGCGAGCGCGTATGGGCGCTGCACGGTGAGATCGACATGTTCGCCACTCACCTGCACAGCTCGCGACCGGGGCTGACCATCCGGGCACGATTGCCGCTACAGCCTGTATCGGCGACGTTGCTAACGAACGATCGACTCGCCCATGGTGAGCCGAACTATCCTTCCTGAAAACTCGCGATGGCGTGCGCGGTTCTCTCAGGGACCTGGGCAAGCAGCCCGCAGGTCTGCGCGTAACGATACATTTCCAGTGCGCTGTTCAAGCCCAGCTTATGCCGGACGATGGTTTGATAATTGGCCGCTGTCTTGACGCTGAGGCAGCGCTGGCTGGCGATCTGCTCTACCGCGATGCCCTGCGCCAACAGCAGAAAAACGTCAAACTCACGCGGCGACAGTTGCTGATGCGGCAGGTCGCTTTCGCCTTTTCGCATGGCCTGCGCAATATCCACCGAGAGCACCTGCTCACCGGCCGCCACCTGATGCACGGCGTCGATCAGCGATTCCGGTGGGCTGCTCTTGGTGAGATAGCCGCTCGCACCGGCCTTGAGCAGCTGCGCCGCCAGCACCGGGCTGTCGTGCATGGTAAAGATCAGCACGCGCAGCCGCGGCACGCGCTGATGCAGACGCTGCAGGGTTGCCAGGCCGCCCTGGCCCGGCATCGACAGATCGAGGATCAGCACATCGGCCGGATGCTCCGACAGCCACAGGTAGGCGCTTTCGCCATCGGCGAATTCGGCGACGACCCGCAGCCCCGGCTCCAGCTCCAGCAACCGCCGGTAGCCCGCACGCACCACCGCGTGGTCGTCGGCAAGGACGACCCGCAGCGCTGGCTTGGCGTTGCCTTCC